>NZ_JBFAOU010000011.1:0-95065 GCF_040675365.1 Catellatospora sp. NPDC049609
GGGCGGGATCGGAAAGACGCAGCTCGCGTTGGAAGTGGCCCACCGGGGCCCGCCGCTGGTGTGGCGGGGAACGGAGCTTCGGTCCTGCGGCCGGCGGCCTACTGGTACGTGATGTCGCTCGGGGAGTAGAAGCAGTTCACCCCGTCGGCGCCGCTGCCGACGTGCGTCGGCTCGCTGCCCTTGGGCACCCCGTGGTACTTGTCGCAGATGGTCATGCTGGAGTCGTTGACGACCGTGATCCGGGTGAACCGGGCCGTGTCACCCCAGTTGACGTTGATGCCCGCGATCGAGTCGCCGTCGGTCACCCGCACGTTGTCGACGACCACGTGCCGCTGGTACGACGAGCTGCAGTTGCCGCACGCGCGGTAGAGCTTGCCGAAGTCCTCGGCGTAGAACCCGCTGATGTGGACCGTGCCCGGACCGTTGTGCTGGAAGATCTTGTCCGAGGCGTGGCGGGCGCCGCCACCGATGACGTGGTAGTTGGTGCCGCCGAGGAACGTCGCCGCGTCCTCGCCCACGTCCTCCCACCAGACGTTCTCGATGGTGCAGTTGCCGGTGCAGTGGATGCCGTCACCGGCGGGCGCGCCCAGGATCACGTTCTTGATGGTCGCGCCGGGCGCGAGCTCGAAGACCGGGTCCTGGCTCTCGCCCTGGCCGCCGTCGCCGATGCAGCAGTAGCGCTTCATGCCGCCGTCGAAGACGCCGCTGACCGGGATGGTGCCGTTGTTGACCGGGGCGCTGCCCGACGGCGTGGGCCAGCCGGCCGGCGGGTTGGTCGAGGCCGACGGCGACGGTGTCGCCGAGCGGGAGGGCGAGGCCGACGGGCGCGGGCTGGCCGAGGTCGACGCCGACGGCGCCGGGGTGGTCGGGGTCGGCGTGCCGCCCGTCACCACCGCGATGTCGTCGAAGGACGCGCCGCTGTACGCCGTCTGCAGGCCGATGCGGCCGTTGCCGATCGCCGAGCTGGTCGCGCTCGCGATCACGGTGCCGTCGACCAGGCCGCGGATGGTGCTGCCCGAGGTCTGGATGCCGAGGGTGTACCAGGTGCCGGTGGCCACCGCGCGGGTGACCGAGCCGAGCACCGTGACGGTGCTGCCGTTTACCGCCTGCAGCTGCACGGAGTTGCCGGGGCGCAGCGCGAGCCGGTAGTAGACGGTGGCGCCGGTGGAGCGGGCCAGCAGCCCGACGTGGCCGCCGGAGCCGAGGCTCAGCGGCTTGACCCGGGCGGTGACGGTGTAGTCGGTCCAGCTGGTGGATCCGGCGAACTGCCGCGCGTTGTCGGTGGCCGTGTTGGTCTGCGTCAGCACGCGGCTGCCGTCGGTGGCGACCGACCAGGTGCCGCCGGACTTGGACCAGCCGTCGGCGGCGCCGTCCTCGAAGTTGTCGCTGAAGACGGTGGCCGCGAACGCGTTCTGGCTCAGCGCGACCGCGCCGGCCGACAGGGCCACGACCAGGCCCGCGATGAGAGGCCACGATCGTGGCCGGGGGAGGGTGCGGATGCCCACAGGGTGCCTCCGGGATGTGGGATGGACCGTGCCGTTGGGCGACGGCACGGGCTGAGCGGTCGTCCGTGTAGGGCGGGCGGACGACCTGCGGTTCTGCATTGGAAAGCGCTTCCCCGAGTGCTGACCGTAGACCCCCGCGCGAGCGCCGTCAACCGCCGGTTTCGATGCGACGGCGGTGGATGCCCGCTCCGGCGGGTACGGTGGCGCGATGCGCTTCATCGTCCACGGCGCGGGCGCGGTCGGCGGCGTGCTCGGCGCGTACCTGCACCTGTCCGGCCGCCCCGTCGTCCTGATCGCCCGCGGCGCGCACCTGGCCGCCATCCGCGAGCACGGCCTGACCCTGGAGTCCCCGGCCGGCGCGCGGACGCTGGACGTCGCCGCCGTGGCCGGCCCCGCCGACGTCGACTGGCGCGACGGCGACGTCGTGCTGCTCGCCGTCAAGAGCCAGGACACCCAGGCCGCCCTGCGCGACCTGGCCGCGTCCGCGCCGCCCGGCACGCCGGTGGTCAGCCTGCAGAACGGCGTCGACAACGAGCGCGCGGCGCTGCGCATGTTCGAGCACGTCTACGGCGTCTGCGTCATGTCGCCCACGACGCACCTGACCCCGGGTGTGGTCCGGGCCGACTGCCATCCCGTCCCCGGACTGCTCGACATCGGCCGCTACCCGTCCGGCGTGGACGACGTCGCCGAGCAGGTCGCCGCCGCGTTCGTGGACGCGGGCTACCACAGCGTGCCGCGCCCCGACATCATGCGCTGGAAGTACGGCAAGCTGCTGCGCAACGTCAGCAACGCCGTCGACGCGGTGTGCGGGCGAGCCGAGGGCACCAAGGAGATCTTCCAGCGGATACGCCTCGAGGCGGAGGCGGTGCTGGACGCTGCCGGGATCGCGTACACCCCCGGCGACGAGGACGACGAGCGGCGGGCCGACATCCTCAAGGTCGTCACCGACGGCTCGCGTGGCGGCGGATCGTCCTGGCAGAGCCTGCAGCGGGGCACCGGGCACATCGAGGCCGACCACCTCAGCGGCGAGATCGTCCTGCTGGCACGGCTGCACGACGTGCCCGCGCCGTACAACGAGAACGCCCGGCGGTGGGCCAACCGGTTCGCGCGTGAGGGCCGCCGGCCCGCGACCCTCGCTCCCGGGGAGTGGCTGGGCACCCTGCCGCGCTGGCGGTGAGCGCCGCCCGGCTGTCCGTCCATCCGGGAACCGGCACTGCGGCGGCGAACGCTCCGCGCGTGGGCGTTCAATGGCCACAGCCCGCCCGGGTGCGCCGTCACCACCCGCCCGCTGCGCCGCCCGGCAGCAGCGTCACCGGCACGTCCCGCCCGTCGGCGTCGTGGGCCAGCAGCGTGAACCGCCCGCGCTCGTCGACCCGGAACGTCACCGACACCTGCGGCACGCCGCGCGGCGCGGGCGCGAGCAGCAGCTCGTACGCGCCGATCCGCTGGTTCTCGGCGACCACGCCGCCGGTGCCCTGGAAAACGGTGACCTTGATGCTCGGCTGCCCGTCGTCGGCCGTGGTGAACACCTCCGTCCGCTCGCACGGCACCGCGGTGCCGCCCGGCAGGACCGGAACGAACAGTCCACCCCGGACCTCGATGCCCACCGCGTGCGCGGTCTGCCCGCCGCGCACCGGCACCCACGCCGCGACCTGCGCCCTCGGGGGAGGTTCGTCGCGTACGCCGATGGCCGCCCGCAGCCGCGCCGCCAGCTCGGGGTCAGGCAGCCCATCGGCGGCGACCGGCACGTACCCGTCCACGCCTGCGAAGGGCTCGCCGCGCAGCAGCACGGCCACCACCGGGCGGCCCAGCTCCCGCGCCCGGTCCAGCTCGCGTGCCACCCACGGTGACCGCTGCGCCTCGGGCGTCATCACCAGCAGCACCGCCGCGCACGAGTCGAGCCGCTGCCGGGTGAAGTACTCCCACCGGCTGTCCGACAGCGGCTGCAGGTCGTAGACGGTGTAGATCCCGGCCGCGGCCAGGTGCCCGGCGAGCCGGCTGACCTGGACGGCGTCGTGCTCGCGGCTGAAGCTGAGGTAGACCGGACCGCTCATGGCTGCATGGTATCGATCGCCGGCCCGCGCCCCGCCGCGTCTGATCGGCTGGTGGCGGGCCGAGCGCCGTATCATCGCGACGGTGACCGCAACCGAACCCCGCCCGGCGCCGGGCCGGCTGTCCGACCGGCTCGCCCTGGTGCTCACCTTCGCCGCCAGCGGCGCCGTGCTGGTGCTGGAGACGGTGTCGCTGCGCCTGGTCGCGCCGTATCTCGGGCTCAGCCTCCAGGTGACCAGCGCCGTGATCGGCATGTCGCTGGGGGCGATCGCGTACGGCGCGTGGCTGGGCGGCTGGCACGCCGACCGCCGCGATCCGCGCCGGGTGCTGGGGCCGCTGCTGGTGGCGGCCGGGGTCGCGGTGGCGGTGACCCTGCCGCTGGTGCGGTGGCTGGGGGAGGTGCTGCGCGGCACCTCGCCTTCCATGATCATGGCGTTGACCGCGGCGACGGTGTTCGTGCCGATCCTGCTGCTGTCCGCGGTGCCGCCGATGGTGGTGAAACTGCAGCTCGGCGATCTGGACCGGACCGGCCGGGTGGTCGGACGGCTGTCCGGGGTGGGCACCCTCGGTGCGGTCACCGCGACCCTGCTCACCGGGTTCCTGCTGGTGGCCGCGCTGCCGACCAGCGTGATCATGATCGGCCTGGCGGCGCTGCTGGGGCTGTCCGGGCTCGCCCTGCACGCGCGCCTGCGCCGTGACCGCGAGCAGCCGCCGGCGGCGAGCGCGCGGACCCGTTCGGTGGCGGCGCTGCTGCTGGTCGCCGGCATCGGCCTGTCGGTGGCGGCGCCCGACCCGTGCGACGTGGAGACGGCGTACCACTGCGCCCGGATCGGCGTCGACCCGCAGCGGTCCACCGGGCGGGTGCTGTACCTCAACGCGGCCGAGCACTCGTACGTTGACCTCGCCGATCCGGCCCACCTGCAGTACGGATACACCCAGTGGTTCGGCGCGGCGGCGGACGCGGTCGCCGAGCGCGGTGCGGCAGTGGACGCGGTGCACCTGGGCGGCGGCGGTTTCACCATGCCGCGCTACCTCGCCGCGACCCGGCCCGGCAGCCGCAGCACCGTGTTCGAGATCGACGGCGGGCTGGTGGAGCTCGCGCAGCGCGAGCTGGGCCTGCGGCCGGGGCCGGACCTGCGGGCGGTGGTCGGCGACGCCCGCCGGCTGCTGGCCGGGCAGGGCGACGGCTCGGCCGACCTGGTGGTCGGGGACGCGTTCGGCGACCTGGCCGTGCCGTGGCACCTGACCACTCGCGAGATGATGGCGCAGGTACGGCGGGTGACCCGCGAGGGCGGGATCTACGTGCAGAACGTGATCGACGGGCCGCCGCTGACGTTCATCCGCGCCGAGCTGGCCACCGTGGCGTCGGTGTTCCCGCACGTGGCACTGGTTGCGCCCGAGGCCGCCGTGGCCGGCCGCGAGGGCGACAACTTCGTCATCGTCGCCTCCGCCCGCCCGCTGCCCCTGCAGGCGCTGGGCGGGCACCTGCTGCGCCTGCACGACGCGCCGGTGCTGCTGTCCGGTGACCGCCTGCGCGCGTTCATCGGCGACGCCGCGGTGCTCACCGACGACTTCGCCCCGGTCGACCAGATGCTGGTGCGCGTGCGCTGAGCCCGCCGGTACCGTGACCGCCGTGGACGAGGCCGGGTTCTGGGACGTCATCGAGGACGCGTACGCCGCGCTCGAATGCGGTTACTACGACGAGGAGTCACCCGCCGACGCGGTGGCGCTGGCGTGGACGGCCGGACTGGCCGGCCTGCCGCCCGAGGAGATCGTCGACTTCGGAGTCCACCTGGAGCGGATGCTCGAGCGGGCCTGGCGGCCCGCGGTGTGGGCGGCCGCGTGGCTGCTCGCGGGCGGCACCGACGACGACCGGCACGCGTTCATCGACGACGGCGACCGGTTCACCGACTTCCGCGCCGCCCTGGTCGCTCTGGGCCGTACGTCGTTCGAGACGGTCCTGGCCGACCCTGACGCGCTGGCCGGGCTGCCCGACCTGGCGGCCGTGGACAGCGGGGACTGGTCCCTGTTCATGCGGCTGCCAACGGTGCCCGCCGACGCGTGGGCGCAGACCGGCGGCGACCGCGACGCCTTCGCCCGCGCCGTCGCCGAACGGCTGGGCGCCCGCCCGCGCCGCGGCAATCCGCCGCCGGACGGCCCGTGGCAGTCGGCCGTGGACGGTCTGCCCGAAGGCCTGCCGCGCCTGGCCGAGCGGTTCCCGGACGGGGCGGTCTGACCGGTGCCCCCCACGGGTGGCGGCGATCGCGTACACCTGTGTGATGCCAGTCGTCGAAACCCCCGCCCGCCGCCCGGGCCCGCTGCGCGACCTCGGCCTGACCGCGGCCCTGTTCGCCGTCGCGATGGCACTGGTGGCCGCCGGTGCGCTGACGTTCGTGCACCCGGACGCGTTCCTCGCCGTCGCGCTGGGCGGGTGGCTGCTCGCGGTGCTCGCGTTCGTCGCCTGGCTCAGCCATCGGCGCTCGACCGCCTGGATGTTCGTGTTCGGACTGGTCTCCTTCTTCGTCATGCTCACCCCCGCGTTCGTGGTGCAGGAGATGGTGCTCGGCGTGCGCGGCGAGCCCGTGCGGGCGACGGTCGTCGCGGTGGAGCAGCCCGCGGGCGACGGCGACGGCCTGGTCTACACCCTGGCCGGGCCGTCCGGCGAGCGGCTGCCGGGGCTGCTGGAGGCGCACGACGGGTTCACCGTCGGGTCGGTCGTCGACGTGGTCGCCGACCCGCGGGGGCTGGTGCGTCCGCAGCTGGCCGCCGAGGTCGTGGACGGCACGGTGGCCGGGGGCGTCTGCACGCTGCTGCTGTTCCACGGGGTGCTGCTGCTGTTCGCCTGGTTCGTCATCCGGGAGAAGCACCGCGCCGCACCGGAAGCGGCCCCGGCGGACGCGGCCGCGGGCACGCCGGTCCCGGCCGCGCCGTCCGAGCGCGCGGACGACGGCGAGTTGGTGCCGTCGGCGCAGTGGGCGTTCCTGACGCTGCCGATCGGGCGGGCGTTCTTCGTGCTGGTGCTGGCGGCCGGCGCGGTGTTCGTGCTGATCCCGGGCGTGGGCCACACGTACGCGAAGTTCTGGGGCGTGCCGGGGCGGGTCGCCGTCGCCTCGTGCGACGAGCATTTCAGCGCCGACGCGGCGGGGTTCACCTGTCACGGCGCGTTCAGCGCCGACGACGGCACGGTCATCGACCGGGTCACCCTGGCGCCCGACCTGCCCGCGCGGCCGACGGCGCCGGTCCCGGCGCGGGTGGCGGGCGCGTCGTCGACGGAGGCGCTGACCGACGCGTACGACGCGTGGGCGACCCAGCTGTTCGGCGGGCTGGCGATGGCCGGAATCGCCCTGTTCGCTCTGGTCACGATCCTGCGGCAGCGGCGAATTAATCGCGACATGTAAATGAATTGTTGACGCGTGGACCCGGCCCGGCTCAGTATTAGGAAAGTTTCCTAATAACGGGAGGGCACATGCGCAAGATCCGCTCACTTGCCGCGAGCCTCGCCATCGGCCTTCTCGGCGCAGTCGCGGTGCCCACCGCGGCCGCCGCCGCGCCAGGGCTCACCGCGACGTTCACGAGCACGAACAACGGCTCGTGGTTCATGGACAAGCTGATCGTCGCCAACCCCACCGGGTCGGCGGTCACCGGCTGGACCCTGGAGTTCGACCTGCCCGCCGGGGTCACCATGGGCAACTTCTACAACGGCGTCGCGACGCAGTCCGGCACGCACGTCACCGTCGTCAACGCGCACTACAACGGCACCGTCGCGGCCGGTGCGAACACCGAGCCGTACAGCCCCTGGTTCATCGCGTACGGGTCGGGCGCGGCGCCGCTGAACTGCCGGATCAACGGCAACAAGTGCGACGGCAGCGCCGACCGCGCCCCGGGCACGCCCACCGGCCTGGCCGTCACCGGCCGCACCACCCGCACCGTGTCGCTGTCGTGGACCGCCTCGGTCCCGACCGACTTCCCGATCGCCGGCTACGACGTGCTGTCCGGCGGCACCGTCGTGGCGACCGCCACCACCGCGAGCGCCGTCGTCACCGGCCTGACCCCGAACACCGGCTACACCTTCGCCGTGCGTGCCCGCGACACCCGGGGCAACCTGTCCGCCGCGAGCGCCACCGTGGCGGCCACCACGTCGAACCCCGCCGACGACACCACCGCGCCCACCGTGCCGGGCAACCTGCGCGCCACCGCCCGATCCGCGACCTCGGTGACGCTGGCCTGGAACGCGGCCACCGACGCCAACGGCATCGCCGGGTACGACGTCTACACCGGCGCCACCCTGCGCGCCAGCGTCACCGGCCTGTCCGCCGTGGTCGGCGGGCTGTCGCCGATGACCGCGTACACGTTCACGGTCAGGGCCCGCGACACCTACGACAACGTCTCCGCCGCGAGCAACGCCGTCACGGTCACCACCGACGACGTCGTCGGCGCGGGCAACCACGCCAAGGTCGGCTACTTCGTCCAGTGGGGCATCTACGGCCGGCAGTACTTCGTGCGCAACCTCGACACCAGCGGCGCGGCGGCGAAGCTGACCCATCTCAACTACGCCTTCGCCAACATCGACCCGGTCAACCTGACCTGCCTGCAGGGCGTCACCCGCGGCACCACCGCCAACCCGCAGGACCCCGACCAGGGCACCGGGGCGGGCGACGCCGACGCCGACTACGGGCGGCCGTTCGCCGCCGCGCAGTCGGTCGACGGGGTCGCCGACACCGGCTGGGAGCCGCTGCGCGGCAACTTCAACCAGCTGCGCAAGCTCAAGGCCAAGCACCCGCACCTGAAGATCCTGATCTCCATCGGCGGGTGGACCTACTCCAAGTTCTTCTCCGACGCGGCCGCCACCCCCGCCTCGCGGGAGAAGTTCGTGCGCTCCTGCATCGACATCTACATCAAGGGCAACCTGCCCGCGTACAACGGGGCCGGCGGGGCGGGCGCGGCCGCGGGCATCTTCGACGGCATCGACCTCGACTGGGAGTGGCCCGGCTCCGAAGGCCACCCCGGCAACCATGTCAGCCCGGCCGACAAGGCCAACAACACCGCGCTGACCGCCGAGTTCCGCCGCCAGCTCGACGCGCTCACCGTCACCACCGGCAAGCGCTACCTGATCACCGTGTTCACCCCGGCCGACCCGGCCAAGATCGCCGCCGGGTGGGACATCGGTCCGGGCGGGGTGTTCGCGTACCTGGACTTCGCCAACGTGCAGGGCTACGACTTCCACGGTTCGGGCTCGGACAACTCCTGGGAGCCGAACCGCACCGGCCACCAGGCCAACCTGTACCGCGACGCGCAGGACCCGTACCCGTTCGAGTTCAGCGTGAACAAGGCGGTCCAGACGTACCTCGACGCCGGGGTGCACCCGCGCCGGCTCACCATCGGGGTCGCCTTCTACGGACGCGGCTGGCAGGGCGTGGCCGCGGGCGGGGTCAACGGCGAGTGGCAGACCGCCGCCGGCGCGGCGCCCGGCCAGTTCGCCGAGGAGGCGGGCACCCGCGGCTACGCCAACCTGCTGTCCAGCGTGCCCGGCTGCACCGTGCAGCACGACGTCCAGTCGGTGTCCAGCTACTGCTACACCGGACCCGGCGGGCAGTGGTGGAGCTTCGACGACACCTGGTCCATCGGCCAGAAGACCGCCTGGCTCAAGCAGAAAGGCCTGCTCGGCGGCATGATCTGGGAGATGTCGGGCGACACCGCCACCGGCACCCTGATGTCGGCTCTGCACGCCGGGCTCTGACCGGTCCCCGCAGCCGCGTGGCACGGTCCCGCTCGCCTACACTGCCGGGCGAGCGGGGCCGTAGCGCAGAAGTCGACGCGCCCATTCTGCAAATGGGATGACGCCGGTGCGAATCCGGCCGGTCCCGCTCACCCGCGGGACCGTAGCGCAGCAGTCGTCGCGCCCCATTGCGCATGGGGAGGACGCCGGTGCGAATCCGGCCGGTCCCACCGCCGGCCGCGTCCGGCGATGCCACCTGCGCAGACCGGACGCGGTGGGGCGGAACGCCCCCGAGAGGTGAGATCATCTCGCCACCGGCGTGGTCTGCCGGGCCGTCCGCTGCCCTAGACTGCGCTGCCATGGACACTCAGGTCGGCGATCCGCTCCTCGGCTCCCTCGTCGATGGGCGTTACCACGTACGCGAGCGCGTGGCCCGGGACGGCATGGCGACGACCTACGTCGCGGTCGACGAGCGCCTGCGCCGCACCGTCACGCTGAAGGTGCTGCAGCCCGAGCACCCGGGCCAGCCGTTCCACCTGGGCCGTTTCGCCGACGAGGTGACCGGGCTGGCCCGGCTCACCCACCCGAACGCCACCGTCTGGTACGGCCAGGGCATGCACGACGGCCTGCCCTACCTGGTCCTGGAGCACGTACGCGGCCGCACGCTGCGCGAGGTGCTGGCCCAGCGCGGCCGCCTCGCCCCGCTGGAGGCGCTGGCGGTGGCCGAGCAGCTGCTGTCGGCGCTGGCCGCCGCGCACCGCACCGGCCTGGTGCACCGCGACGTCCGCCCGGAGAACATCCTGGTCGCCGAGCCGCCGGGCGGCGGCCACGACCTGCTCGACGCCGTGATCAAGGTCGCCGACCTGGGCCTGGTCCGGGCGATCGAGGCCGGTGGCGGGCAGCCCGCGGTGACCGCCGCGTACGTCAGCCCGGAGCAGGTGGCCGAGGGCCGCAGCGACCAGCGCGGCGACGTGTACAGCGCCGGGATCGTCCTGTTCGAGATGCTCACCGGCCGCGTGCCGTACGAGGGCCCGCGCCCGGCCGAGGTCGCCTGGCAGCACGTCCAGCAGGACGTGCCCCCGCCGTCGCGGCTCGTGCCCGGCCTGCCGCCGGTGCTCGACGACCTGGTGGCGTCGGCGACCCGCCGCAACCCCGGCGCCCGCTTCATGGACGCCGGCGCGCTGCTGCAGGCGGTGCAGGCCGCCCGGGAGACGATCACCGTCAGTGCCGCCCGGATGG
Source organism: Catellatospora sp. NPDC049609 (assembly GCF_040675365.1). Classification (NCBI taxonomy): domain Bacteria; kingdom Bacillati; phylum Actinomycetota; class Actinomycetes; order Micromonosporales; family Micromonosporaceae; genus Catellatospora; species Catellatospora sp. NPDC049609. Next base: position 10,513 of record NZ_JBFAOU010000011.1, read on the forward strand.
GCCCGCCCCCGCAGCACACGCAGGCGTTCGCGGCGCAGCCGCTGGCGCAGGAGACGATGATCGTCGACCAGGTCGTCCCGGCCGCGCGCCCGTCCTGGGCCCGGCTGCCGGGAGCCGAGCAGGAGCGCGCCGACACCCGCACCCGGCGCCAGGCCGCTGCCACCGGCGGCGTCGGCGCGCTGCTCGACCAGGCACGCGGGCACTACGAGCGGCTCATGGCCGACCCGCGCGGGCGCCGGGCGCTGATCGCCGGCGCCGCCGTGCTCACGCTGCTCGTGCTGGTCAGCGGCTGGTGGTTGTTCTCCGGCCGGTACGAGTCCACCCCGCAGGTGATGAACCTGCCCAAGGACCAGGCCGTGACCGCGCTGCGCGCCGCCGGGCTGGAGGTCGCCTTCGCCGAGCCGCAGTACCGCGCCGAGGTGCCCAAGGACGTGGTGCTGCTGCAGGACCCGCTGCCCGGCGAGGACATCGCGGGCGGCGGCACCGTCACGCTGACGCTGTCGCTCGGCCCGGAGAGCCGCCAGGTGCCCGACGTCACCGGCAAGACCTGGGACCTCGCCGTCGCCGACCTGGCGGCCGAGCCGCTGCGGCTCAAGGCGGTCAAGGCCGGCTCGCGCTACGACGACCTGATCCCGAAGGACACCGTGCTGGAGACCGACCCGAAGGCCGGCACGGAGGTCGAGCCGGGCACCCAGGTCAAGGTCATCCTCAGCAAGGGCCGGGCGCCGCTGACCGTGCCGTTCGTCGAGGGCAAGCCGCTGCACGAGGCCCGCTCGGAGCTGGAGCGCATGGGCCTGCGGGTGTCGGTGGAGTACGTCGACTCCGACAAGCCGTACGAGATCGTGGTCAAGCAGGACCCCGCCAACGGCACCGGCGTCGAGCGCAACGCCACGGTCAAACTCCAGGTCAGCAAGAACCAGAGCCTGCCCAGCGGCACGGCCATGCCCGAGCTGCGCGGCTGGAACTGCGGCGACGCGGAGAACCACCTCACCGCGATGGGCCTGCGCGTCGAGCTGCGGGGCATCAGGGGCGGCGACAAGAACGCCTACCGGGTGGAGCGACAGTACCCGGCCCCGAACACCCCCCTCCAGCCGAACCAGAGGGTCATCCTCCGCTGCGAACAACGTCGCTGACCACGCGAGGAAGGGCACCTTCTTATCGTTCTACGTTGTAGAAGGTGCCCTTCCTAACCGCTTGACGGGCTGTCGCCGCATCGACGGTCGGCATTCACATGGACACCGGACGGCGTTCATCGTGATCTATGAGTCTGCCCGGCATGAGATCTCTCGGCCGGCGCACCTTCATCGTCGGCGGACTTGCCGCAGCAACCACCGTGGCCTGGGGGCAGAGCGCCCGGGCCGCCTCGTTTCCGTTCCGGCTCGGCGTCGCCTCGGGCGACCCCGACGCCGGCAGCGTCGTGCTCTGGACCCGCCTGGCCCCCTCGCCGCTGAACGCGGACGGGCAGGGCGGCATGTCCAACACCGACGTCACCGTCGAATGGCAGGTCGCCAAGACCAGCACGTTCGCCACGCTCGCCGCGTCCGGGTCGGTCACCGCCCGCTACGCCGACGCGCACACCGTCCACGTGGTGGCCGGCGGCCTGGCCGCCGACACCGACTACTTCTACCGCTTCCGCGCGCAGGGCCACATCTCGCCGGTGGGGCGTACGCGCACCGCCCCGGCGCCGGGCACGGCCGGGCGCGACCTGGTGATGGCGTTCGCGTCGTGCGCCCACTACGAGTCCGGCTACTACACGGCCTACCGGCGCATGGCAGAGGAGAACCCGGGCCTCATCCTGCACCTGGGCGACTACCTCTACGAGGACGCGGCCACCACCGGGTCGGTCCGGCTGCACGTCGGCTCCGAGATCGTGTCGCTGGCCGACTACCGCGTGCGCCACGCGCTCTACAAGACCGACCCCGACCTGCAGGCCGCGCACGCGGCGGCACCGTGGCTGGTGGTGCCCGACGACCACGAGGTCGAGAACAACTACGCCAACATGGTGCGCAACGACAGCAGCCCGGTGCTGACCGCCGCGCAGTGGACCGCACGGCGCACCGCGGCATACCGGGCGTACTACGAGAACATGCCGCTGCGGCCGAGCTCAGCGCCCAGCGGCAACAGCATCCCGCTGTACCGGCGGGTGCAGTGGGGGAGCCTGGCCACCTTCCACCTGCTCGACACTCGGCAGTTCCGCGACGACCAGGCCTGCGGCGACGGCTGGAAGGTGTGCGCCGACGCCGACCTGGCAAGCCGGAGCCTCACCGGCGCGGCGCAGGAGTCGTGGCTGCTCAACGGGCTGGCCCAGCGCGGCGCGACCTGGGATCTGCTGGGCCAGCAGGTGTTCTGGGCCCGGCAGCTCGACGGCGCCGGGGCGGCGAACATGGACGCCTGGGACGGCTACCGCGCCTCGCGGGCCCGGATCCAGCAGGGCTGGCTCGACCGCGGGGTGCGCAACCCGGTGGTGCTGACCGGCGACGTGCACCGGGCCTGGGCCAACGAGATCAAGGCCGACTACGCGAACCCGTCCTCGGCGACGATCGGCACCGAGCTGGTCTGCACCTCGATCTCGTCCGACGGCAACGGCAGCGGGTCCACCAGCATCCCGTACGCGGCCAACAACCCGCACCTGAAGTTCTACTCCGACCGGCGCGGATACGTGCGCACCACCATCACACCGACCCAGCTACGCGCCGACTTCCGGACCGTGTCCAGCGTGACCGAGCACGGCGCCGCCGCCACCACCGTCCGCTCGTTCGTCATCGCCGACGGGCAGCCCGGACTCATCCAGGTTTAGGAGAACCATGAAGCAGCGTTTCTGGCCGGCCGCCGTCGTGCTGGCCGGGTCGGTGGCGGCGACCCTGGTGACGCCGGGTGCGGCCGCCGCCGCTCCGGCGGGCATGACGTTCGCCGCTGCCAACAGCGTCGCCACCGGCGACCAGGACGGGGCGGCGATCGCCGTGAACCGCAACGGCTACGTCGCCGTGGTCTGGGAGGACGACCGGGACAGCACCGCACCGGGTGACGACGTCCACTCGGAGGTGTTCATCCGCCTCTGGAAGGACGGCGTGGCGCTCTACGAGAAGAAGCTGTCCGCGGCCGGCACCAGCGGCACGAGCTGGAAGCACGTCACTCCTGACGTCGGGCTCGACGACAGGGGCGACGCGGTCGTGGTGTGGGCCGACGACCCGGACGGCAACGGCTACTACAACGTGCCCTACCGGGTGCTCGGCCCGACGGGCACGGTGCTGGCGTCCGGGCAGGCCAACGCGGACGCGGCCGGGCAGCAGATCCTGCCCCGCGTCGCGGTCGACCCCGACGGCGCACCGAACAACCCGAGCGCGGTGGCGTTCAGCGTGGTCTGGGAGGACATCCAGGGCACGGGCCCGGCCACCGTCAAGGCGGCCGGGTTCACCAACGTCACCACCAAGGCGTACGAGGTCACGGCCGGCCAGAGCACCGGGGCGCACCACCGCCCGGACGTGGCCGTGCCCGCCTCGGGCGACGCGGTCGTGGTCTGGGACGAGGACGCCGACGCCAACGGCTTCTCCAACGTCGGCCTGGTGCGCCTGGCCAAGGCCAACGGCGCGGTGAACCTGTCGCGCCGCACGGCGAACTCGCTGGGCGACGGGCAGCAGGTGCGCGCCGCCGTCGCCGCCAACTACAACGGCGACTTCGTCGCGGCGTGGGAGTCCGACCACACCGGGACGGCGGGGGTGTGGTCGCGGTCGTACGCGGCCGACGGCACGCCCCGCCACGTCGAGGTGCAGGCGTCGGCCGAGGCGGGGGCGGCGGGTGCGAGCGTCGGCCTCGACGACCAGGCCAACGCCGTGGTCGGGTGGACCACCCCGGCCAACGGCCTGGACGTGTGGGCGCGCGGCGTCAACCCGGACGGCAGCACCGCCGGGCGCATCGCGGCGCAGCAGTTCGGGCAGGTGACTGCGGGTCGCCAGGAGCAGGCGGGGGTGGCCGTGTCGCCGTGGGGCGAGGTCGCGGTCGCGTACACCGACGACAACGACGGCAACCTGTTCGACCAGGTGCTGCTCGGCACGGGCGTGGTCAACTCGACGTTCCTGCGCAAGGGCAGCTACCGGGCGCAGGCCAAGCTCATCGCCCCGCCGCGCTGACCCTGCGCACCCCACGGCGCGCTCCGCGGACCCCCGCGGAGCGCGCCGCGCGGCCCGGCCGTGGTCCGCTCAGGCGGCACCGTTTCGCGCCCGCTCGAGCCGCGCCAGCAGCACGGCCCGTTCGGCGGGGATGTCTTCGCCCAGCCTCGCCGCCATGTGCACCACCAGCCACGATCGGATGTGTCGCAACGGCGGCGAGCCGTGCCGGTAGGCGCGCGCGTACGTCGCGGTGAGCAGCCGGCGGCCGGCGGCGATCACCGCCCGCGACACCGCCGGGGTATCGGGCAGCGGGTCGGCCCACCGCAGCAGCATAAGCGTGCGGGCGTGGTCAGCCTCGGGCACCCCGCGCGCCGCCGAGCTCCAGTCGATGACGGCCGTCCTGCCCTCGGCTCGGAGCACGTTGCCCGGATGGAAGTCGCCGTGGCACAGGCGATCCCCGTCGGGCAGGCCGTCGAGGACGCCCAGGACGTAGCCGAGCAGGGGCTGCGGCAGCGCGGCGTCGCGGATCCGGGCGGAAAGCGCCTGGCGGAGGTCGGCGATGTCGCCGGCCGCTGTCACCCGGTGAACGGCAAGGTGCGCCTGCGCCAACGAGCGGGCGGCGGCGAGCACCTGCCATGGCCGGCGCTGCAGTTGCGCCAGCATGTCGAATCCTGGCACCCGCTCGACCACCAGCCCGGTCCGGCCGTCGCGGTCGACGATGCCGACCAGCTTCGGCGCGATGCCGTGACCCTCCAGCGATCTCAAAGCCGCCGCCTCGGCGCGGTGGCCGCCGAATCCGGGACGGTAGAGCTTGAGCACCCCGGCAGCGCCATGGGCGTACACATCGGCCTCCCGGCCGGACCCGAGCACCGGTCCCAGCGCCGCGCTGCTCACGCGTCGACCCGCGCGGCAGGCGTGCGCGCCCGCTCATCGCGGCAAGTCGCGGATTCGCCCCGCACCCGCTTCCCCTCTGCCGTGTGGTGTGAGCGCCCGCTCCGGCGACGCCCCGCCAGGACGATGCTAGTGGGGCTACCGGATTCGCGGTGTCCCGTTGGCACGCACTGGAACGGGTGTGACGCGCGCTGCAAATACGAAATCTTGACGCTCCAGAATCTTCACGATGTTGTGAAATCCGCGTACGTTCAGGTTCATGACTCACGCGATCTCCGCGACCGGTCTGCGCAAGGCCTTCGGACGCACCCGCGCCCTCGACGGCCTGGACCTGACGGTCGCCACCGGCGAGGTGCACGGCCTGCTCGGGCCGAACGGCGCCGGCAAGTCCACCGCCATCCGGATCCTGCTCGGCCTGCTGCGCGCCGACGCCGGCGACGTCCGGGTGCTCGGCGGCGACCCCTGGCGGGACGCCGTCACGCTGCACCGCCGCCTGGCCTACGTGCCCGGCGACGTCAACCTGTGGCCGAACCTCACCGGCGGCGAGGCGATCGACCTGTTCGGCAGCCTGCGCGGCAGCCTGGACAAGGCCCGCCGCGGCGAGCTGATGGAGCGTTTCCAGCTCGACCCGACCAAGCGCTGCCGCACCTACTCCAAGGGCAACCGGCAGAAGGTCGCGCTGGTCGCCGCGTTCTCCTCCGACGTGGAGCTGTTCATCCTCGACGAGCCCACCTCGGGCCTCGACCCGCTGATGGAGGCCGCGTTCCAGCAGACCGTGCGCGAGGTCACCGCCAAGGGCGCCACCGTGCTGCTGTCGAGCCACATCTTCTCCGAGGTCGAGGCGCTGTGCTCGCGGGTGAGCATCATCCGCGAAGGCGTCACGGTCGAGTCGGGCACCCTGGCCGAGCTGCGTCACCTCACCCGCACCTCGGTCACCGTGGAGGCCGGGGAGCCGCTCACCGGCCTGGACCGCCTGCCCGGTGTGCACGACGTCGAGGCCGACACCACCCGCGCCCGCTTCGACGTCGACTCCACCGCCCTGCCCGCGGTGCTGGCCCACCTCGCGACCTTCGACGTGCGCAGCCTCACCAGCCAGCCCCCGAGCCTGGAGGAGCTGTTCATGCGCCACTACGGCGCCCAGCCCGCGCCGACGGAGGCCGCACGGTGAACGCGTACGCGGGCACCGGCCGCCTGCTCCGCCTCGCCGCCCGCCGCGACCGCGTCCAGCTGCCGATCTGGATCCTCGCCTCGGCGGGGCTCATGGCGGCCGGCACCAACGCCGTGGCAAGCGAGTTCCCGACCGAGGAGTCCCGGATCACCGCGCTCAAGGGCGCGGGCAGCAGCGCGGCCGTGCTGCTGATGCGCGGCGTGCCGGTCGGCACCGACCTTGGCTCCCTGGTCAACTTCCGTAACCTCGCCACGATCCTGGTGGTCGTCGCGCTGATGAGCACCTTCGCGGTGGTCCGGCACACCCGGCAGAACGAGGAGACCGGCCGCGCCGAGCTGATCGGCGCGGGCGCGGTGGGCCGGCACGCCCCGCTCACCGCGGCGCTGCTGCTGGTCGCCCTCGCCGACGTGGTCTTCGGGCTGGTGATGACCGGCACGATCCTGTCCGCGGGGCTGGCCGCCGAGGGCGCGCTGGCCTTCGGTGCCGCCTGCACCGCGACCGGCCTCGCGTTCGCGGGCATCGCCGCGGTCGCCGCGCAGCTGTTCCAGGGCGCCCGCGCCGCCAACGGTTTCGCCGCCACCGCGGTCGGCATCGCGTACCTGGTGCGCGGTGTCGGCGACGCGCTCGGCGAGCGGGCCGCCGACGGCATCGAGGTCGTCAGCTCCTGGCCCACCTGGGTGTCCCCGCTGGGCTGGGGCGGTCTGGTCCGCCCGTACGGGCAGGAGCGCTGGTGGGTGCTGGCCCTGCCGCTGGCCCTGTTCGCCGCGTGCCTGGTCGCGTCGTTCGTGCTCGTCGACCGCCGGGACGTGGGCGCCGGGCTGATCCCCGACCGGCCCGGCCCGGCGCACGCCGCCCGCGGCCTGCTCGGCCCGGTCGGCCTGGCCTGGCGGCTGCACCGGGGCGCGACCATCGGCTGGGTCCTCGGCGGCTTCGTGTTCGGCCTGGCCATCGGCTCGCTCGGCAAGGCGGTCAAGGACGCGCTCGGCACCAACGCGGGTGTCATCGAGATGATGCAGGGCCTGGCCGGCGGCGCCGGCGGACCCGACGTGGTCGAGATGTTCTTCGCCGCCATGATGAACACGTTCGGCGCGCTGGCCGCGGGCTACGTCATCCAGGCGCTGCTGCGGCTGCGCTCGGAGGAGGTCGCCGGCACCGCCGAGGGGCTGCTGGCCACCGCGGTGAGCCGCGTTCGCTGGGTCGCCTCGCACCTGGTGGTCACCGTCGCCGGCGCGGCCGTGATGCTGCTGCTCGCCGGTGCGGGCGCGGGCATCACCGACGCCGCCGCGGGCGGTGACGTCGGCGTGGGCACCCTCGCCCTGGCCGGGCTCGCCCAGCTGCCCGGTGCCCTGGTCGTCGCCGGGTTCGTGGTGCTGGCCTTCGGCGCGCTGCCCCGGCTCACGGTCGGCTTGGCCTGGGCGGCGCTGGTGGTCAGCATCGCCTGCGGCCTGCTCGGCGACCTGTTCGGGCTGCCGCAGCTGGTGCGCGACGTGTCCCCGTTCACCCACGTGCCGGCGATCCCGGCGGTGGACCCGTCCGCGACGCCCCTGGTGGCGCTGACGGCGGTGGCGGCGGCGCTGACCGCGGCGGGCATGGCGCTGTTCCGGCGGCGCGACCTGTCGACCTGACGGGCCCGTACGGGCCGGTAGTGGAGGATGTGCTGATGGCAGTACGTGATGAGGAGTCCGTGCGGCGCTTCGTCGAGCACCTGGCGATGACGCTGTCGGACCTCGGCTTCCCCCGCATGCCGGCCCGGGTGCTCGGCGCGCTGACCGTCGACGAGCAGGGCGTCATGACCGCCGCCCAGCTCGGCGACTGGCTCGGGGTGAGTCCCGCGGCCGCCTCCGACGCCGTGCGCTACCTGGTCCAGGTGGGGCTGGTGCTGCGGGAGCCGGTGCCCGGTTCCCGCAGCATCCGCTACCGCTGCGTCAGCAACTCGTGGTACATGGCCGGCGTCGCCAAGGGCGGGGTGTACAAGCAGGTCGCCGACGTGATGAGCGAGGGCGTGGGCGCGGTGGGCGCCGGCACGGAGGCCGGCGCCCGCATCGCCGAGATGGTGGACTTCTTCCTGTTCCTCCAGGACGAGATCGCGGCGCTCGTCGAGAAGTGGCAGGTCAGTCGCGGCATCCGCGCGGGCTGAGCGGTCAGCCCAGCAGCCGCCACCGGTGGTCGGCGGTCCCGTTGTCCTCGTACTGCACCACCTGCGCGTTGTCGGCCGTGGACATGCCCGACACGCCGAGCACCAGCCCGCTGTTGAGGTTGCGGATGCGCAGGTATCCGCCGCCGTCGCCGGCCGGCTGCCAGTAGTGGTCGGCCGAGCCGACGCCCGCGTACTGCTGCACCAGGGCGCTGTTCGCCTTCGACATGCCGCTGACCGCGAGCACCTTGCCGCTGTGCTGGTTGACGATCATGTACCAGTTGTTGCCGACGTGGTCGAAGCGCCAGTTGTGGTCGGCGGTGCCGTTGTCGGCGAACTGCACCACGTTCGCGCTGTCCGCCGTGGACATGCCGGACACGGCCAGCACCTTGCCGCTGTGGGCGTTCTGCACCCGGTACCAGACGCCGGGGCGCACGATCGCCGGTGTGGTGGTGACCTTCCACTGCAGGACCCCACCGGAGAAGCCCGGCCGCAGCTGCGCGACGACCCGCAGCGCCGTCGTGGTGACGGCCGTGAAGGTCGTGTTGTTGTACGCGTCAAGCGCCAGCCCGTACCCCGACGCGCCCGACACGGCCTGCCACGCGCCGGCGGCGGTCAGGTACTCGACCCGCCACGACGCGGGCACCCGGCACTGCCCGTGCCCGGTGTCGTCGTACCAGTACAGCGACACGCCGGTCGCGGTGACCGGGGCAGAGTACGTGTACTGCACCCACTCGCTGGTGCCGACGTGGTCCCACCACGTCATCCGCCGCCGCGCCTGGTCGTACGAGCTGGTCGGGTCGTAGTAGCTGTTCAGCGCGGCCACGGTGTCGCCGCTGAAGCACCACGACGCCGACGGGGTCGCCGGCAGCTGCCAGGTGTTGCTCCCGCCGACCGTCGGGAACGCGCTGATGCGCAGGCTGGCCGCGCCCATCGGGATCAGCCGCACGTTCCTGATCGGCTCGCTGGACGCGACGGGGCTGTTCTGCAGCGGGGTGACCACGTTCTCGCTGTCGGCCTGCCAGTTCGGGATGGCCCTGGCCTGGGCGTTCAGTGCGACCGGGGTGCCGGTGGCGGTGAACGGGTTGCCGGTCGCGCCGGTGGTCGCCGCGCTGAACGTGCCCGGGATCAGGCCGTAGTTCCAGGCGGAGGTCGGCATGACCTGCCACTCCGGCCAGGCGCCGGCCGGGTCGTTGTAGCGCAGGAAGTTCTGCCCGATGTCCAGGGCGTAGGTGAGCGGGCCGCGGCTGACCGACAGCGCGTGGTGGTTGGCGGTCCAGGTGGTGGTGCGTACCGCCATGGGCAGGGTGAGCACGATCGTGTCGCCGTTGCTCCAGGTGCGGTTGACCGCGACGTACGCCGGACCCGCCACGACCGGCTGCGCGGCGCCGTTGACGGCCAGCGCCGGGTTCGGGCACCAGGACGGGATGCGCACGTACAGCGGGAACGCCGCCGCGCCCGGCGTGGACAGGCGCAGCGTGACCGTGTCGCCGAACGGGTACGCCGTGTCCTGGGTGAGGGTGACGGTGGCCGCCGCCGCGCCGACCTTCGCCGTGGTGGTGCTCGGTGCGTACATGGTGACGGCCAGCCCCCGGTCGGCGGTGGCCTGCACGAGGTTGTCGGTGAAGTAGCTCCAGCCCTGGCCGTAGTTGTGCGGGCAGCAGCGGTACTGGTCCACGCCGAGCAGGAACGCCTGCATCGCGAAGCCGTTCTGGTACTGCCCCTGCGTCTTGGGCCGGTTGTCCAGCTGCACGCTGTTGGCGCTGACGATGTAGTGCAGCGAGCGGTGCGTCGGCTCGACGGCGGCGGGCAGGGAGTTGAAGGCGAGGTTCTCGCAGCCGTCGGCCCAGCTCGGGTCGCCGGTGAGCCGGGTCAGCGACTCGAAGCTCTGCATGAACTCGATGATCCCGCAGGTCTCGAAGCCCTGCCGGGGGTCGCGGTGCTCGCTGCGGATGTTCTCGTCACCGGCGAAGCCGCCGCCGGGGAACTGCCCCCAGTTGCCCATGATCTGCGCGTAGTTGTGGTATGACGCCTGGGTCAGCGCGGTGTTGCCGCGCAGCGCCATGAACGCGGGCTCGGTGAAGCCCTGCGCCAGGTCCACGTTGTGCATGCTGGGCAGGTTGTTTACGTAGTTCTTGCTGTACTGGTGGATCTTGTCGGCGAGGCTGAGCAGGAAGCTCTGCCCGGTGCGGGCGTACAGCCAGAACACCGTGTCCAGGTTGGTCGCCCAGCGCACCGAGCCCCAGCTCTGGTTGAACACCGACGCCCCGAACGTGTGCTGGTACTGCAGGAACTTCGTCAGCAGCGGGATGATCCGGGTGTCGCCGGAGTACTCCTGGTAGGTGCGCAGCGCCTGCAGCAGCGGCATGAACGGCCAGAAGTCCGGCCCGCCGCCCAGCGAGGTGCGCAGCGCGTTCGGGCCGAAGAAGCCGTCGGGCTGGGCGGTGGCCACGATGCCGTTGACCCAGGTGGCGACCTTGTTGCGCAGCGTGGTGTCGCCGGTGACGGCGGCGATCGCGGCCAGGCCGCGCAGCCAGTACGGCAGCTCCTCCCAGCCGCCCTTGGTGCGGTCGGTCCAGCCGGTGTTGGCGTACACCAGGAAGTGGGAGACCTGGTCGTAGTTGCCGCCGATGCCGGAGGCGTCCAGCGACAGCTGCTGCGAGAGCCACCCGTTGGGCCGGGTCGACCCGGCGGGCAGCTTGAGGAACGGGGTGCGGGTCAGGCCGGGGGAGTACGGGAAGTAGATCCCGCCCGACGAGGTGTCGCCGACCAGGGTCACCGGCGTGCCGGTGCCACCGGCCCACGACTCGGTGACGGCCTGCCCGGCCAGGGCGAGCCCACCCGCGACGGCCAGGCCGCCACGCAGGACGGAGCGACGGTGCATGACGCCTCCCGGAAGCTCTATAACGTTATAGAGGGAACGTATGGCTGAGCCTAAGTTCGATGAACGCAAATGTAAACACGATGTTTCGTGCCGGTCGCGCCACGCGGGCCCCGAATGCGTCCGATATGGAGGTGGTGCGATCGGGCACTCCTATGTAGAGTTCCTACCATGATTGCCGAGATCCGCCTGACCGTGCCGGTCGTCAGGGTCCTCGCGGCCCTCGTCGCCGACCCGGCGGGCGACCACTACGGAATGACGCTGATGCAGGCGGCGGGCCTGCCCAGCGGCACGCTCTACCCGATCCTGGCCCGGCTGACCGAGGCGGGCTGGCTGGAAAAGCGCTGGGAGGAGATCGATCCGGCCGCGGCCGGCCGGCCCGCCCGCGCGTACTACCGCCTCACCCCGGCGGCGCTGCCGACCGCCCGGCAGCGGCTCGCCGAGCTGCACGAGCAGACGCGGACCGCGCCGCCGCACGCCGTCGCGACGGAGGTCACCGCATGATCAAACGGCTGTGCGGCCTGCTGCTGTCGGTCGCGGCCCGGCGCTGGCCGGCGCGGCTGCGCGACGAGATGCTCACCGAGTGGCGGGCCGAGCTGCACGCCACCCCCGGCACCCTGCGGCGCTGGCGGTACGCCGCCAGCCTCGCCACCTCCCGGCCGCACCGCCAGCCGGCGCTCGTGGCGGCGCCCGGGCGCAACCCGGCGCACGCGGTGCTGTCGTTCCTCCTGATCGCCGGGCTGCCGGCCGCCTATCTGCCGTTCGCCGTCAGCTGGACCTCCGCGTACTCCGTCGACACCATCGCCTGGCAGACGTGGGCCGCCGCCGCGAGCATCGTGGCCGCTGTCGTGCTGGGACTCGGCTGCGCACGGCTCACCACGGGGGTGACGCAGCTGATCCGGCCGACGTTCGTGCCGCTCTGGACCATCGGCATCGCGCTGGCGGTGTTGCTGGTCTGGCCGCTGGCGGAGGGGCGGCTACCCGACCGGGCCACGGTGATCGACCTGTCGTGCTGGGCGCTGAGTGCCGTGGTGCTGTGCACGCTGGCCGCCCGGGTCGCGCTGAGCGGCCGGGCGGTGCTGTCGTGGGCGGTCGTCGTGGTCGCCGGAGCGGTCGCGTTCTGGTTCGCGAACATGCACAACCACCTCAGCCATTTCAGCGCGCTGGGGATGGAGTACTTCTTCGACGGCCGGTTCCTGACCGCCTATGTCTTCGTGGTCGCCGTCCAGCCACTGCTCCACGTCAACGTCTTCCTGCTCGTGTACACCCACCATCTGGTGCGCCGCCACCGGCCCGCCGAGAAGGCGGTGCCGTCCCAGCCGGCAACCGCATAGCCGCGGGATCGCCGCCCCGCCGGCCCGGGTCAATCGCCGGCGGGGCGGCGCAGGACCGTCACGGCGAAGTCCGCGTCGGCACGCCACGGGCGCAGATCCCACGTCGCGAAGCGCTGCTCCACGATCAGCCCGGCCGCGATCGCGTGCGCGTCGAAGTCGGCCACGGCGTAGCCGCGGGTGGTGCCGAAGCCGACCAGGATCGGGCCGTCCGGCCGCACGTGCGCACCGACCCGGCGCAGCACCTGCACCTCGGTGTCCGGCGCGAGGTACGGCATGACGTTGCCGGCCAGGATCGCCGCGTCGAAGATCCGCCGCTGCCCGCCCGCGGTGAGGTCCAGCTCGCTCAGGTCGCCGACCAGCCACTCCACGTGGGGGAAGTCCTCCCGCGCGGCCTCGATCAGGAACTCGTCGGCGTCCACCCCGCACACGGTGTGCCCGCGCTCGGCCAGCGCCGCGCCCACGCGGCCGCTGCCGCAACCGGCGTCGAGCACCGACGAGCCCGGCGGGATCATCGCGTCCAGCAGCCGCGCCTCGCCGGCCAGGTCGCGGCCCTCGGCCGCCATCCGGCGGAACGTCGCGACCAGCCGCTGCGAATGACCGGTGCCGGTCTCGGTCACCCATCGGGTATGCCGTGCCATGCCCACCTCTCCACCGGAACGTCCCCTGTCCTGTCTACCGTGTCGGGCGGTGGGGCAGTCGGCCGCCCCGGCGCGCGGTGACGGGCACCCGACGGCGCGATAACCGGGGCAGGTGTGTACTCGTTGCGATCACACGTGGCCCCTGTGAGATCGGAAAGGCGCATGAGCGATCGGTACGCCGTCCCGGACGTCCCCGCGTTCGTGGACGCCTGCGACACCGTCGAGCTCAAGGCCGTGCTGCCCGAGGGGGAGGGGCGGCGGGCGGCGGCGTCGCTCGGGTTCGACCTGGCCGAGGCGGTGACCAGGGAGGTCTACTACCTGGACACGCCCGGGCTGGGGCTGGAGCGGGCCGGGCTGATCGTGCGGGTGCGCCGCACCGGCGACGCGGGCGCCGACGCGACCGTGCGGCTGCGGCCCGCCGATCCGGCCGCGATCGACCCCGACCTGCGCCGGCGCAAGGGCTTCACCGTCGAGCTGGACATGGCCTCGGGTGGGTTCGTCTGTTCGGCGTCGCTGAAGACCCGGCTGCCGGCGGCGACGGTGGCCGCCGCGGTGGGGCGGCGCACGCCGCCGAGCGCGCTGTTCACGCCGCGGCAGCGGCGGCTGTTCCTGGCGTACGCGCCGCACGGGCTGACCCTCGACGGGCTGTCGCTGTTCGGCCCGGTGCCGGTGCGGCGGCTGGCCGGGATGGCGCACGGCTGGGCGCACCCGCTGTCGGTGCAGCTGTGGGAGTTCCCGGCCGAGCCGGTGCTGGAGCTGTCCAGCAGGGTCGCCGTCGCCGACGCGGCGCAGGCGGTGACCCGCTGGCCGACCTTCCTGGACCGCCACCGGGTCCGGCCGTGGATCTTCCGGCACACGAAGGCGCAGACGGCGCTGCGCGCCCTGGCGCCCCGGTCCGCGTGAGCGGCGATCCTGTCGCACCCTCATGATCGGATACCGGTCATGAGGGTGCTGTTCGACTACTTCCGCGCCGTCGACGACGCGGCCGCGGTCCGGCTGATGGACGGCCTGGAGGGAGGCCCGATCGCGATCCCGGACGGCTCCGTCGACGTGGCCGACCTCCGGGGCATCGACCCCTGGGTGTCCCTCGGCCAGCTGGTGAGCATCGCGCGCGGCGTCGAGTGGGACACCGACACGGTCCGCACGGACCTGCTGTGGCCCGACGGCGAGGACACCGGGCCGTGGCTGATCTCCCTCGACGACGCCGCCCGCGACACCCTCGCCGCCCTCACCGCCGAGCGCATGGCGCAGCTGTCGGCCCAGTGGGCGCGCATCGAGGAGCGCGGCCTGGACGACGCCGACCCCGACGACCTCATGCTGCCGATCATCGAGGAGATCGCCGGCCTGGCCCGCCGGGCCCGCGACGCGGGGGACCACCTCTACTGCTGGTGCGGCCGGTGAACCGGACCCGGATGTGAAGAACCGTTGAAGAACCGGTCCGGCGGTGATGAAGGCCGCCGCCGGGCCGGTGGCGGCGCGCCCACCAGCGGCTAAGGTCGGTACCTCGCGGATCGGGAGGGCCGGAGTGAGCGCGCGCGTGTTGATCGCCGAGGACGACCCCAAGCAGGCGAACCTGCTGCGGGTGTACCTCGAACGGGAGGGACACAGCGTGCAGGTCGTCGCCGACGGGCTCGCCGCGCTGGAACGCTGCCGGGCGTACCGGCCGGACCTGGTCGTGCTCGACGTGATGATGCCGACCCTGAACGGCCTGGACGTGTGCCGGATCCTGCGGGCCGAGTCCGAGGTCGGGATCCTGCTGGTCACCGCCCGCAGCACCGAGGACGACATCCTGGTCGGGCTCGACCTCGGCGCCGACGACTACATCACCAAGCCGTTCAGCCCGCGCCAGCTCGCCGCGCGGGTGCGGGCGCTGCTGCGCCGCACCCGGCCGGGCACGGCGAAGGACGAGGTCGTGCGGGTGGGCGACCTGGAGATCGACGAGGGCCGGTTCGAGGTGCGCGTGGGCGGGCGGCCGGTCACGCTCACCGCCAAGGAGTTCGGCATCCTGGCCACGCTCGCCTCCGCGCCGGGCCGGGTGTTCACCCGGGCGCAGCTCATCGACCGGGCGTTCGGGTTCGACAACCACGTCGAGGAGCGCACCGTCGACGCGCACGTGATGAACCTGCGCCGCAAGATCGAGGACGACCCGGCGGGACCCGCCTTCGTGCAGACCGTCTACGGCCGCGGCTACCGGTTGGCGGAGCAGCCGTGAGCCGGCCGTCCGCGGCGATCGGCGGCGTGGCCCGCGAGGCGGCGCGGTGAGCTTCCGGCTGCGGGTCATCGCGCTGGTCATGTTCATCGCGGTGACCGCCGTCGGCGCGACCGCCTGGCTCACGCTGCGCCAGGCGTCGCGCGAGTTCGACCGCACCGTGACCGCCAACGCCGAGCAGCTGTCGCTGATCACCGCCGAGCTGGGCGACTTCGCCCGGACCCGCGGCGGCTGGGACGGCGTCGACGACGTGGTCCGGCGACTGTCCCTGCACACCGGCCAGCGGCTGCGGCTCACCACCACGACCGGCACCGTGGTCGCCGACTCGGACCTGCTCGCCGGCGGCCCGGCGCGGGGCGTCACCGGACCGCCGCTGCTGGTCGATCCGCGCCCGATCTGGCAGCCGACCCCCGAGAGCATCACCCAGTCCGGCTTCAAGATCGTGCTGTCCGCGATCGCCGAGTACCGGGTGGGCCTGGTCAACGCCGCGTGCCTGGCCAAGGCCGGGGTCGCGGTGCGGATGGCCGACCTGCGGATGCTGGGCGTCCAGGTGCCCCAGCCGGTCGCCTACAGTGCGGCCACCAAGACGTGCGAGGTGCAGGCCAGGGCCGAGGGCTACGGGCAGATCGACCGCGCCCACGAGGCCGACCTGCAGCGGTGCGCCAGGCTGGCCACCGGGTCGGTGTCCTGCCTGCAGGACACGTTCGCCGCCGCCGTCGCCGACTTCGCCCCCGCCCAGCTGCAGGTGTACGTCGGCGCGGCCGAGCAGGCCCCGCGCAGCCTGCCGGTCGACAGCACCCTGGCCACCGCCGGCATCGTCGCGGTCGCCGCCGCGGCGGTGTCGTGGCTGCTCAGCCGCCGCGTGCTGCGCCCGATCGGCGCGCTGACCGCGGCCTCGCGGCGCGTCGGCGACGGCGACCTGGCCGAGCGGGTCCCCGTACGCGGGCACGACGAGCTCGCCGGGCTGGCCCGCTCGTTCAACCGCATGGCCGACTCGCTGCAGCGCAGCGAGGAGCTCCAGCGGCGCATGATCTCCGACGTGGCGCACGAGCTGCGCACGCCGCTGGCGAACCTGCGCGGCTACCTGGAGGCGCTCAAGGACGGGGTGCTGCCGGCCTCGCCGGAGCTGTTCGAGTCCCTGCACGACGAGGCCGTGCTCCAGCAGCGCATCGTCGACGACCTGCAGGACCTCGCGCTGGCCGAGGCGGGCGTGCTGACCTACCGCCGGACCGGCGTCGACCTCGACGAGCTCGTCGCGACCTGCCGCACCGCGCACGCCGCGCCGGCCGCCGCGGCCGGGGTGGACCTGCGCGCCGCCGGCGGCGGCCCGCACCGGGTGCACGGCGACCCGGACCGGCTGCGCCAGGTCGTGGGCAACCTGATCCGCAACGCGCTCGCCGCGACCCCGCCCGGCGGCACGATCACCCTGTCCACCGGCACCGACGGCGGCGCGCACCTGCTGCGGGTCGCCGACACCGGCCACGGCGTCACCGAGGCCGACCTGCCGCACCTGTTCGACCGGTTCTGGCGGGCCGACCAGGCGCGCGGGCGCGCAAAGCCGTACACCACCGGCTCCGGCCTGGGCCTGGCCATCGCCCGCCAGATCCTCGCCGACCACCACGGCAGCATCGACGTGACCAGCCAGGTCGGCGTGGGCACCGTGTTCACGGTCCGGCTCCCGGCCGGCTGAGCGCGGCCATCGGCGCCGGACAGGATCTTCAAAAGTTCTTGATCACCTGCTGCCTACCGTGCGGCCGTGACGAAGAGCCCGACGAAGAACGCCTCCCGGCCGGCTCCCGGCGACGCGCGGCGTGCCCGCGCCCGCCGCACGGGGCGGTGGGCCGCCGTGGGCTGCCTGCTCGCCGGAGCCACACTGGTCGGCCTGGCCATGCTGCGCGACGCCCCCGAACCGGCCGCGACACCCGAGCCCGCCGCGCCGACCGCCGCACCGTCCAGCCCGGCGGCGCGCCCGACGGCGTCGGCCTCGCCCGCTCCGCTGTACCGGCTCGACGGGGACATCGCGGCGTCCGGTCCCGGCACGTGGAAGTACGCCACCGGCCGCGGCCAGGTGCTCGGCGGCGCGGGCGGACTGCGACGGTACCGGGTCGCCGCCGAGACCAACATCGCGGGCGCGGAGCTCGCCGGCTTCACCCGCCTGGTCGACGAGACGCTCGGCGACCCCCGCAGCTGGATCGGCAGCGGCCGGCACCGCCTGCAACGGGTGCCGAACGGGTCGGCGTACGACTTCACGGTCCTGCTCGCCACGGGCGAGACCACCCGGCGGCTGTGCGCGACCGGCGGCATGGACACCCGCGTGGACGGCGTCTCCTACACGTCGTGCCGCCTGCCCGGCCGGGTCGTGATCAACTTCAACCGGTGGCGGCTGTCCGTGCCCGACTACGTCGAAGGCCGGGTCGAGCTGTCGGTCTACCGCGCCTACGTCATCAACCACGAGGTCGGCCATGAACTGGGCCACAACCACGAGAAGTGCCCCGGCCGGGGCAGGCCCGCGCCGACCATGCAGCAGCAGACGTTCGGCCTCAAGGGCTGCACCGCCAACCCCTGGCCCTACCTGAACGGCAAGCGGTACGCGGGCCCGCCGCTGTGACAGCCGGGCGGCCGAGTCCAGTCCGCAGGGCTGCGCGTTCGGCCCGCTACCGTCGTCGGCGGTCGGAAGCCGCGGCTCGCGGCGTGCGCGGTGCGTCGCCGCCGCGACGGTCCGGGCAGATGATCGGATCGGGCCACAGCGGTCGGGCGCGAGCAGGGTGCGGTCGGCCAGGCTTGTCGTCGAAGGGAGGCCTCATGATCTCGGCACTCAACCGGCTCGTCGATCTCGTCGAGCAGCACCTCACCGAGGAGCTCGACGTCAGCGGGCTGGCCAGGACGCTCGGCACCACCGAGTACCACCTGCGCCGGATGTTCTCGTCGCTGGCGGGCATGCCGCTGTCGGAGTACATGCGGCGGCGCCGCATGACCGTCGCCGCGGCCGACGTCGTCCGCGGCGAGGACGACCTGCTGAGCATCGCGGTCCGGCACGGGTACGGCTCCACGGAGGCGTTCGGCCGCGCCTTCCGGGCCGTGCACGGCGCCGGCCCCGGTGAGGTACGCCGCGACGGAGGCCCCCTTCGGTCACAACCGCAGCTCAGGTTCCGCCTGACCGTCGAAGGGAGCAACCCCATGGACACCCGCATCGTCGAGCGCCCCGCGTTCCGGCTCATCGGACACGCGGCCCGGGTGCCGCTGATCCACCACGGCGTCAACCCGCACATCCAGCAGCACATCGCCTCTCTGCCGATGGAGGAGCACGTGCGGCTGAAGGCCCTCAGCGGCACCGAGCCGGCCGGCCTGCTGCAGGTCACCGACGGCGTCGACCCCGACGCCGTCGAGGGCACCGAGCTGACCTACCTGCACGGGGTCGCCGTCACCGCGGACACGCCGGCTCCCGGCGACCTCGACGCCATCGAGGTCCCGGCGGGGCGGTGGGCGGTCTTCCGCACCTCCGGGCCGCATCCGCAGGCGCTGCAGACGGCCTGGGCGGCGACCGCCACCGAGTGGTTCCCGTCCAACCCGTGGCGGCTGCGGCCGGGTCCGTCGATCGTCGCGATCCTCGACCGTGCCGCGGACTTCAGCACCGCGACCTGCGAGCTGTGGCTGCCGGTCGAAGCGGCGTGACGCACGCCGCGGCATGAGACGACGGCCCGGTGGGCGCCCCGTGCGGGCCGCCCACCGGGCCGTGGCACTATCCTCGGCCGGATGCGGATGGTCGGCATGGACGACGGCGTACGCCTGCGCACCTGGACCACCGGCACCGCCGGGGAGCTGCCACCGGTGGTGCTGCTGCACGGCGGCCCCGGGCTGTGGGACTACCTGGAGCCGGTGGCCCGCCTGCTCGCGCCGCTCACCGTCGTGCACCGCTTCGACCAGCGCGGCTGCGGCGGCTCCGACCCCTCCGACGAGCAGACCCTCGCCCGGTACGTCGCCGACGTCGAGGCACTGCGGCGGCACTGGGGGCACCGGACGTGGGTCGTGCTCGGCCACTCGTTCGGCGCGACCCTGGCCTTCGACTACGCGGTCGCGCATCCGGGCCACACGGCCGCGCTCGGCTACCTGAGCGGGGTGGGCGTGGGCGACTGGCGCACCCCGTACCGGCGGGAACGGCAGCGCCGGATGACCGCCGCGCAGTTCGAGCGGCTCGCGGACCTGGACGGGCAGGCCGGCCGCACCCGTGACGAGGAGATCGAGTACCGGGCGCTGTGCTGGTTCACCGACTACGCCGACCCGGTGGCCGGCTGGGCACAGGCCGTCGCGGACGCCCGTCCCGACGTCCCGATCAACATGGCGGCCAACCGGCGTCTCGTCGCCGAGACCGACGCGGGGGAGGCCGCGCGGCTCGCGGACGCTCGCCGGATCGCACATCCCTGCTGGTTCCTGCACGGCGCGGCCGACCCGCGGCCCGCCGACGCCGTCGCGAAGCTGGCCGCCGCCGTGCCAGGAGCCCGGATGCGTGTCATCGACGGTGCCGGGCACCAGCCGTGGTTCGAGCGTCCTGACGAGCTTGGCGCCGTGTTGCGGGAGCTGCTCGCCGAAGCGGGGCGCACCTGCGGGTGAACCGCTGACCGGCGGAGATCCGCGCCAGCGCCGACAGCGCACTCGCCGACGTACGCACCGGCGGACCATCCAGCCGGTCACCATGCGGGTCAAGGACGGACGGCGGTCACCATGGGTCGTCGTGTGTCTCGGACATCCGAGCACCTCATGGTGACCGCCCGGCGTCGGCGCGGTCGTGCCCTCCGGCATGTGCACGCGATCGGGGCGGGGTTGAGGCCGCCCCAGCCACATGCCGTCGCCGGCACCCCGGCCGCCGGTGCCCGTCAATCGGGCAGCCGGAATCGGCTCCAGGTCTGCCCGTCGGTGGTGAACTCGATGCGGTCGGTGCCGAGCAGCGACTGCCCGTTGCTCTCGTAGTACCAGACCAGCCCCGGACCGGCATGCAGCACGCTGTCGTGGCCGTACCGTCGCGCCGTGCCGAAGTGGCGGCCGCCGTCCCGGCTGATCAGGAGCTCCGCGATGCTGTCGCGGAAGTCGACGACCATCAGGGACCCGTCGGAGCCGACGACGATCGGGCGGATCACGTTGTTGGAACGCAGGTCGGTCGGAACGTCCACCCAGGACTTTCCGCCGTCGGTGGTGTGCCGCAGTCCGGCGGTGCCCTCGGCCGGCGGGCTGTCGGCGCCCGCCCGCAGTGGTTCCGTCAGCAGGTACGCCTCCTTGCCGTCGACCGCCGCGACGCCGATCGTGACGGTCGCCTCCGGCGCGTGCGACGTCTGCCAGGTAGCGCCCCGGTCGATGCTGCGAGCGATCAGGTCGGGCCGGGTGAAGCCACCCCCGGGGTAGACGACCCACAGGGCGCCGTCCGGGGTGGGATGGATGCTGGTCGGAGCGAAGGGCGACGGCGCTTCGCCGCTGAGCCGGTACACGCGCCCGGACGCGGGATCGACGGCCATGGGCCGCTGCATCGGGCGGCAGTCTGTCTGGCAGGACACCGGGCGGGTGCGCGGGGGGAAGGCGGTGACCGCGGTGACGGCCGAGGCGGCGTCCTGCCAGGTCTGCCCGGCGTCGGTGGACAGCAACGACTCGTCGCCGAACCGCACCAGGTAGCTGCGGTGGCTGAGTACGGTGTACCCGGTGTCCGCCGTGGTGGTGCAGCCGGTGCCGGGCCGGACGGACCGCCACGGTGACCACTGGCGCCCGCCGTCGCCGGTCGCCGCGAAGCTGATCTTGCAGCCGTGTTCCGCGACTTCGACGACGACCGCGGCCACGTCGGACAGCACGACCAGGTCGCTGGCGGTGCGCCCGAACGGGGCATC
Organism: Catellatospora sp. NPDC049609; assembly: GCF_040675365.1. Classification (NCBI taxonomy): domain Bacteria; kingdom Bacillati; phylum Actinomycetota; class Actinomycetes; order Micromonosporales; family Micromonosporaceae; genus Catellatospora; species Catellatospora sp. NPDC049609. Next base: position 31,741 of record NZ_JBFAOU010000011.1, read on the forward strand.
GGTCGGGCGGGGGGCGGCGAACTCGAACCGGCCCGGGCCGCCGCCGAGCGGGATGGCGGCGGAGGCGACGACGACGATGACGGCCATCGCGGCCAGCACGGTTGCCCGCCGGCGCCGCCGCCGGTCGCGGGCGGTCGCCCACAGGTCGTCGAGGGGCGGCTGGCGTACGGCGTCGGCGACGGTGTCGACGGCGAAGCCGGGGAACTCACGATCGGACATCGGCCCTCCCAAAGGTCGAGGCGTCGGCGGTGTCGGCGGAGAGCAGCAGGGCGAGCACACGGCGGGCCCGGGACAGCCGGGACTTGACCGTGCCGACGGAGATGTGCAAGGTCTGCGCCACCTCGTCGATCGGCAGATCCACGAAGTAGTGCAGGGCCAGCACGTACCGCTGATGCTCGGGCAGCTGCCGCAGCGCGGCGAGCAGCGCCAGGTGTTCCGGCGAGTGGTCGGCGACGACCGGCGGCGGCCCGACCCGGCGCAGCAGCCCGTCTAGCATGCGCCGGCGCCGGTGGCGGGTGCGGGCGATGTTGACCGCCACCCGCCGCAGCCAGGACTCCGGGTTGTCCAGCTTCGCGAACCGCCGAGGCGCGGCGAGCGCCCTGGTGAACGCCTCCTGCACCGCCTCCTGCGCCTCGCCCAGATCCCCGGTCACCGCGTATAGCTGGACGACCAGCCGCCGGAAACATCCGGCGTAGATGTCGCTGATCACATCGTCGTCGGACACCGTCACCCCCTTCTGTCGCTACTGCCACTAGTGGCAGAGCGGAAAGGTTCCCTCCGCGGGCGGATTCGACATAGGAATCCGGCTTGGGAGGGTCGAGGCGAGGTCCGCCGAGGGCGCGACGCTACAGCCGGTACTTCTCGGCGACGGCCGCGAACTTCGGCCCGTGCTGCGGCTGCATGCGGTTGCCGTACCGCAGCAGCGCGGCCGCCTCGTCGCGTCTGCCCCAGCGGGCGGCCACCTCCAGCTTCTCCCACAGCGGGTAGGGCGGCTGGGAGCCCGGATCACGAACCCACCCGGCGACGATGACGTCGCGCGAGTCGACCGTGTCGAACCAGGGCAGGCACTCCTCGACGAGCACCCGCGCCAGCGCGTCGGCCTCGGGTGGCACCGCGTGCCTGTCCCGCGACGCCACCAGCGTGCCCCCTCGCGGGAAGTCGCGGTCGCCCACCAGCGCCACCGACTCGGCCGGGTCGGCGGCCGAGAAGTCCATCAGCGTCAGGTGCACTTCGACCGTCCCCTCCAGCCGGGTGCCGTCGCCGAGGCCGCCGAATCCTGCCGACACGCGCAACACCTGGACCAGCCGCTCCTCGCACGGCCGGTAGAACGCGTCGACGCCCCAGGTCTTCCCGTCCGCCGTGAGCATGCGCAGCCGGCCCGCGAATCCGTGCTCGGCCAGCAGCGACGCGGCCCCGTTCGCCAACCGGCTGACCGTCTCCTCGCTCACCCGGCCGTCGTCGGGCAGCTCTCGCGGCCGGCGGTTGATCTCCAGCAGGGCCCTGATGCCCGCGGCCTGCGCGTCAGGCAGCGACAGCGCGGTGCGTACCAGCACGACCTCCCGGTCCATGTGGTCGACCTCGGCGATGCCGGGCTGGTCCGCCAGAGCCAGGGCGAGGCCGTCGCGGCCCACGTCGGCGTACCTGGCGCAGTCGTCGTCGAACCAGAGCTGCGTGTTGCGCCCGTCCCACTTGGCGGGGTCGATGGCGTGGGCCCGGACGATGTGCCTGAGGTCGTCCAGCACGATGTCGTCGCCCGGGTCGCGCGGCACCACGTCCCCGGCGGCGGCCAGCGCGTCGCCCACCGGATCGGCGGACGTGGGCGCCAGCCGGGGCGGATCGCCGTCCGGCCCTTCGCCCGCGGCAAGCGACGGCCGGCCCAGGACCGCGACCTTACGCTCCTCCTCAGGGCGGTGCCGGAGCAGCTCGGCAAGCTCCGTCGACTCGTCACCGGACAGCTCGGCCGCGCACAGGTGCGCGATCAGCTTGCGCCGGTAGTAGTCCTCGTCGACCGTTCCCGGCGCGGCGGGCAGCCGGCCGGCCCACACGTCCAGACCGCGCAGCACGAAACGCAGCCCGCGCGGCTTCGGGGACTGGGGGATGGCGAACCAGTCGTCGGGGTTCGGGGCCGCGGTCAGCCGCCACACCATCTCGTCGAACTGCGCGCGCAGCGCGACCAGGAAGTCCGCCCCGGCCCGCGCGCCGCGCTCCGCGTTCTCTCCGAACAGGACATCGCTGAGACGCTCGCCGTCCGACGGCGCGTTCTCGGCGGTGAACGCGTCCTCCACGGTGTCCAGATCGAGCGCGTCCGCCTCGTACAACGCTTCCAGCACCCGAGCGACCGTCCGGCGCAGCGGCCGGCTCTGCCGCGAGCGGACGAGCAGCCGCAGCAGCCGGGTCCGCGACGCCGACGGCGGCGCCGCCACGGCCTCCTCGGCCAGCCCGTCGACGCCCGCCCCGGCCACCAGGCAGGCCAGGAGGTCGGCCCGGCGCGGCGTCGGCCACGGGACATCGAGGACGTCCGCGACCTGCCGGAACCGATCCTCGGGGGCGGCCGGTCCGAAGGAGGCCGGGGGCGGGAACGCCGCGTCGTACAGGGCGTCCACCTCGACGAGGACGTCGTACGTGTCGAGAGTCAGGGCCAGCAGCGGGTCGTGGACCCGGCGCCAGATCACCGTCGCGAGCCTCGTCAGCTCCGCGTGCTCCCCGGTCGCGGCGAAGGCGCGTGCCTGTCCGACAAGGTGCCGGAGCTGTGCCAGTTCCGGATCGTCGCCGTCGGCCAGGTCGTGCGACATGCCGTTGGTCCTCTCGCCGTGATCGCGGACGAGGCATGTTAACGCGAGCTCCTCAGCGCGGCCGGAGCCGTGCATCGATCGCGGTGACATGGGGGCGCGCGACACCGAGCTGCCGCGATCTCGGGTTCGGTGGTCGTTCGCGAGGGCAGTGCGGACCAGTCGACCGGGATTACACTCCGGCGTGATGTTCACTCCTCGGTCCTCGTGGGCCGATGCGCCGGCGCCGCTGCGGGCGGCCGTCGCCGACGCGCTCGGTGCGGCCGTCGACGGCCACACGGATCTGCACGGTGGCATGTCGCCCGGCCCGGCCGCCGCACTGCGGCTGGCCGACGGCCGGACGGTGTTCGTCAAAGCGGTCTCGGCCGAGGTCCGGGCGCACAACCACCTGTTGATCCGCCGGGAGTCGGGCGTCCTGGACGTCCTGCCGCAGACCGTGGCGGTGCCGCGCCGCCTGGCCACGGTCGAGCGGGGACCGTGGATCGCGCTGGTCACCACGTGGGCCGCCGGAGCCGCCGGGGCGCGGTGGACCGACGCGTCGATCGCAGCCGTCGTGGACGCCTGCCGCACCGCGAGCGGGCACCGGGCGCCTGCCGCCTTGCCGCCGGTCGCCGAGCGGATCTACGACTTCGACGGCTGGGAGCGGGTCGTCGCGGCCGGACCGGCGGACGAGTGGGAGGTCGCCTACGCGGGTCGGGCCGCCGAGCTGGCCGCGGACTGGGCGCGGTGGACGGCCGGTGACGCACTGGTCCACCGGGACCTGCGCGCCGACAACGTGGCGGTGGACCTGGCGGCCGGCTCGGCGACGCTGCTGGACTGGGCGTATGCCGCCGCAGGCGTCCCCTGGCTGGACCTCGCCCAGCTGGCCGCGGACATCGTCGGCACCGGCCACCGCCTCGGCGGGCGGGTGGCGACGGATCGCGCGTACCGGCTGATCCAGACGCTGCCCGCCGATGCCGCGCGTTACGTGGTGGCCCTGGTCGGCATGTGGCGGATCCGTGCGGCGACGGCCCAGGACAGCGTCCTGCCGACGATCTCGACGTGGCGCCGCGAGCGGGTACTGGCACTGCGGCCGCTGGTGACCCGCCTGATCACCGACCTCACCGGCCCGGCCGGACCCGCCCTTCGCTGACGGTGCCCGGTGCGGCCGTGCGACTGCGTGGTCGCGGGTCCGGTGAGGCCGACCATCCGAACACGACGGCTCACGGTGCGGAAGCGATCCAGCCTTCGTTGACGGCCCATGCGAGCATCTCGGCGTGAGCCGCCGCGTGCTCGGCATCGGTGGCGCCGCGCCAGACGTCGCCGTCCTGGATCAGCCAGGGCTGGTTCAGGGTGCCGTCCAGCCAGCGTTCGAACCACTGGGCCAGCGTCAGGTCCTCGGGGAAGAAGGCGTCCATGCCACGGCCCGTGGTCGGGTCGAACCCCCACATGCGGTAGCCCGGGTCGGCGCAGTCCACGTAGGAGGCGATGGCGCAGCCCCACGAACACACCGCCCACAGGCCGGGCGGGTCGTCTCTGTCCCGGCGGATGTCGACGGCGGTGCGCTCCAGGTCGTCCTCGTGACCACCCGCGACGCCCAGGACGTCCGGCCCGAAGCCGCCGTTGGCCACCTCCAGGTAGATCCGGCGCAGCAGCGGCGGCAACGCGTGTCCCAGCACCCGCTCGGCCTCCTCGACCGCCTCGACGCGGGCCGGCGCCAGCTCGGGAAGCGGATCCACGGCACCTGCGGCGAGAGCCGCGAGGTGGGCCCGCGACCCGCGCGGCTCGACCTGGCGGGTGCCGTCGTCGGCGGCGTCGACCAGCCACACCCCCGTCTCGGTCAACGTGCCGCGGCGGACGAAGACCTCGTCGCGGTAGTCACGATCGGCCACCCGGGCGGCGATGGCAGCCAGGATCTCGTCATCGCGCATGGGTTCAGTATGAGGTCGGCGGATCCCGTCTCGGGCAGCCGGGAAGCTCCTACCGCGCTGATGGGGACCCGTCCCGGTCGACGGCGGGGTTGGCGTCGGTGGCGGCGCGGACGAACTCGCGTACCCGGGCGGTGGTGTTGGTCTCCAGCCAGACGAGTCCGCGCCGGATCGGCGGGGCGTCGCTGATCGGGACGTAGGTGACGTCGGGGCGGGGGTAGTAGCGGCGGGTGTGCTCGCCGACCGGGAGCACACCCCTGCCCATCGCGACGAGGGTCAGCATCTCGGAGAACGTGTTCCCGGCCGGGCCCTTGGCGATGGGCCGCCCGGCGGGCGTCTGCTCGGGCGTGCGGTCGCGTTTGAACTCGGCGGAGGTGACCGCCGGGTACTGCACGACCGGGTGGTCGCCGAGCAATTCGAGCGACACCGACGGCTGCCCGGCCAGCGCATGGCCGGTGGGCACCGCCAGCGCCCGCTGCTCGTGCAGCAGCGCCGGACCGCAGGCCATGCCGTCGAACGGGTACGACGCGAGCAGGATGTCGATGCTGCCGTCGGCGAGGCTGGCGCGGGAGTTGTAGAGCTGCACCTCGTGGACGGTGACCTCGCAGTCGGGATGGCGGCGCCCGAACAGGTCGACGGCCTTGAGCAGCGTCGGGGCGGTCCATTCGCCGAGGAACGCGACGCGCAGGCTGCCGGTGACGCCGCGTCCGGCGTCGACGGCCCGGCGCAGCGCCTGCTCGATCTGGGCGACGGCGGGGGAGAGGTCGTCGGCCAGCCGCTGCCCGATCGGGGTGAGCCGCACGACGCGGCTGGTGCGTTCGAACAGCGGGGCACCGATACGCCGTTCCAGCTTCTTGACGACGTGGCTGATCCGTCCGGTGGTCACGCCGAGTTGTTCGGCGGTGCGGCCGAAGTGCAGCTCACGGGCGAGCGTCAGGAGGGTCTCGATCTCGTGGCGCTCCAGCATTAACCGTCCCATCGTTGAATCCGGCTCAACGATCCTAGACCGATCTTGTCTTGGTACGCCCTGCCGGTTGCCGGAGAGTAAAGGTCGTCAGCCGGTCAGGGGCGCGGAAACCGCCCCCGGAGCCGGACGAACCCGAAGCGAGAAGGGGCATACCGTGACGCTATCCATCGACACATGTGAGATCACTTCGGGTGCCCGCGACCTCTGGAAGGAAAGCCCGCACATGAACATCGACGAGTACCTGGCCGGACTCGACCAGCCGCTGGCCGCCGTGGCCGCCCGGATGCGCGACGTGATCGAGGCCGCGCTGCCGACCACGACCGGCGTCGTCTACCACGGCCACCCCGTCTGGGGGCTGGGCGAGCAACCCGGCCGCAACCCGATCTGCCTGGTCAAGGCCTACCGCAGCTACGTCACCTTCGGGCTGTGGCGCGGCCAGGACGTCCCCGACCCGTCCGGGCGGCTGATCGCCGGAGCCCGCCGGATGGCCTCGGTCAAGCTCGCCGGCCTCGCCGACGTCGACGCCGCACTGTTCACCACCTGGCTGCACGCCGCCCTCGACCTGGAGGCACGGTGACCGCCATGCACGTGACCGCCTTCGACCACCTCGTCCTCAACGTCGCCGACGTCGAGCGCGCCCTGGACTTCTACTGCGGCAGGCTCGGGCTGCGACCCGTACGCGTCGAGCAGTGGCGGGCCGGGCAGGTGAAGTTCCCCTCGGTGCGGGTCAGCGCCGACAGCATCATCGATCTGGTCAGCGGGCCGCGCGGCGAGTCGAACGTCGACCACTTCTGCCTGGTCGTGCAGCCGCTGGACTGGCAGGAGGTCATCGACTCGGGCGTGTTCGACGTGCTGGAGGGCCCGGTCGGCAGGTTCGGCGCACGCGGCAACGCCACCTCGATCTACGTACGCGACCCTGACGGCAACGTCGTCGAGCTGCGCCACTACCCGCAGGACGCACCGGACTGAGCGGACTCCGCTGGACCTCCGCGACGCGGTCGCCTGTCGCGCGGGTGCCCGGCCTTACCCGGTTGCGGCCGACCGGGAGGTCCGGCATCGTCGCAGCATGGAGTTCGCCGGTGATCGCCTGACGACGTCGCGGATGTTGATGATCGAGGAAGTGATCGTCGACATCGATGCCCGTGGTGCGCAGATCGTCACCTTCGAGTCGACGATCTTTCTTCGCCCAGGCGAGACGCTGCACTTCGAGGGCAACCAGCCCGTGATCGACCGGCTGGACGCCACGCAACGCCGGCCCAGGTGGAAGTCCTCCCCATACTGCGGGCATTACCTGCGCTGACCAGCGGCCAAGGCTCTGCACGGGCTGCGGAGCGGGGCGACCGCGACCTGAGACAGGTGGCGGGCACCGAGTGACGGTCCGCCGGGAAAGAAATCTTCGTTACGGTGAGGCCCGTGAAGTTCGTACTGCGCAACGGTCATGAGTCCCCGCTGGAGCTCGTCGCCGAGCAGCCGGGTGTGCGCCGGTCGATGGCGCCGGGCGAGGAACTCGTCATCGAGTGGACCTGGACCGGCTTCGCCGACCTGACCTGCCGGCCGGGCCGGCTTGCGCTGGCGGTGCCACCGGGCGGCGGCCTGGCGGTCGCCGACCCGGGCCCCGACGTGCATGACCTGTGGAACGGCGTGCCGGCTCCCGGTGCCGAGGTGCGTGAGTTCTGGATCCACAACGCGACCGGGGAACTGCTCGACACGTTCTGGGAGCCCTGGTGCGGCGACGGCGGCATCCCCGCCGGTGGCGGGCCGATGCGGGTGGAGTGGACCGAGAGCGCCCGGGGCGCGGGCCTGATCTATGACCCGGGCCTGCTCGTGGTCTGGGACTGCAACGGCAGTTGCCGCGCCTGGCTGCCGTGCGGCGAGGAGGTCTTCACCGGCGGCCTGTACCTCCACGACCACGAGGGCGAGCACATCCCGCCTCCCGCGCCGGGCCGGCCGACGCCGACCGCCCAGTGAGTCCGAGCCGCGCGCGGTTCGGCAGCCGAGCGCCGCTCAGCTGCGGCGTACGTAGAGGAGAGCGCCGGGTCTGGTGGGGTGCGGCACCTGGACCCAGTGCGGGGCGTGCTCCGGGCGGGGCGTCCAGTCCGCGAACGGCAGGTACGCCGCCCGCCAGACCAGCTCGTACAGGAAGTAGACGTTGTACACCGGGATCAGCAGGAGCAGCATGCGCACGGGGCGGTAGCCGACGCGCGCCACCAGCGGGGCACCGACCAGCGCGGCCGGGATGAGACCCAGCCAGTCGCCGGTCATCTCCCGCGAGGACTCGGCGATGGGCAGGAGCCCGGCTATCAGGTCGGCCAGCCGGTTGCCGAGGACGAGGACCAGCAGGACCGATACGGCGGTCAGCGTGCCGCGCGCGACCGTGCCGCGCGGGCTGCCACCGGCGATCCGGGTTCCCGGCACGGGCGGCGGCAGCGTCGCGCCCGGCGGGACCGTCTGGTCCGACCAGTGCTCGCCGGTCCAGTAGCGCACGAACGGGTCGTCGGAGGAGGTGGGGTACCACCCCGGCGGCGGCGCGGACATCTGCTGATCTCCGAGTGGTGAAGGGTGCCGCAGCGTAACAGGTCGGGTCTCGGCGCCGCGGCCCCTCGCCGCAGCGGTCGGTCGCGCACCTGCGGCTGTTCGACTCGAACGGCCCACCGGTGCCGGGGCCCGTCCCGCCCCCTGCCGCGTAAACCCTGTGGCGAGGCACGGTCGGCGGCCATGCCTCGCTCGCTTGCCGTGATGGTTGCCGCGAAGAGCCTGGCCACCGGCTGGTGACGAGGGCGACCGCTTCACCTGCGGTCGGGTGCTCCGGTGGCATCGCTGCCCGGCTCGGTCGGTGCGCCGGACGGAGGGTCGACGAACATGCCGGGGGTCTGTCCGAGTTGCTGGCGGCGGCGCAGCTCGTCCGCGGACACGCGTTCCTCGACCTGCTCCGTCGTTGCTTCCTGATCCGCCGGAGTCTTGCTCTGCTCGCTCATGGTGGTTGGCTCCCTGGCGCGTCGTTGCCGGTCGGTGCCGGTCTTCACCACGTTCCCGCCGCATATCGGGGCGAAACCCGGCGCCCCGGCCCGCCGTCGCCGGGCGGGCGGGGAGCGCGGAGTGGCACCTGACCGGCGCGTTAGCCTGGCGATCATGGCGGACTGGGAGATGCGCCCGGCTGCGGCGGCCGACGTCGAGGCGGTGGCCGAGCTGCGGGCCGTGGTGCTGCGGGCGGACCTGGAGCGGCTCGGCCGGTACGACGAGCACCGGGTGCGCCAGCGGCTGCGGGACGCGTTCGCGCCGGCGCACACCTGGGTGATCGAGGTGGGCGGCGCGTTCGCCGGCTGCGTGGCGCTGCGGCCCGCCGCGGACACCCGCTGGCTGGAGCACTTCTACCTCGCCCCGCACGCGCAGGGCGGCGGCATCGGCGCTGCCGTGCTGCGCGAGCTGCTGGAACGGTGCGACCGCGACGGCACGCCGGTCCGGCTGATCGTGCTGCAGGGCAGCCCGGCCCGGCGGCTTTACGAGCGGTGCGGGTTCACCGTCGAGACCGAGGACCCCGTGGACGTGGTCATGGTCCGCCGTCCGGCACCGGCCGGCCACAGCTGATCCGTCGGAGGGGGACGCCGGTTCACTCGACGGCGACGACCACCTTGCCCGGCGCGTGCCCCTCCTCGACGAACCGCATCGCCTCGGGCAGCTCCGCGAACGCGTACCGGCGGGCGACGACCGGCGTGACCTGCCCGCCGTCGAACAGGGGCACGAGGTCCGTGAGGCGCCGGGCGCTGTCCGGGCCGATCGGGACGTCGGTGATGGCCACGGACCGGCGGGCCAGCTTGCCCATCAGCGCGGCGGCGATCACGTGGTCGACGGGCCGGAACCACCGTCCCGCCCGGCCGCCGACGACGACGTAGGTGCCGCCGGGTCGCAGCACGTGCCGGGCGGACCACACGGGCGGGCTGCCCGCGATGTCCACCAGCGCGTCGAAGCCACGCGCGAGCCGGGTGAAGTCGTGCCCGGTGTAGTCGATGACCTCCGCCGCCCCGATCGACCGCACCAGTTCGGCGTTGCGGCCGCTGCACACGGCGGTCACCTGCGCGCCCGCGGCCCGGGCGAGCTGCACCGCGAACGTGCCCACCCCACCGGACGCGCCGTTGACGAGGACCCGCTGACCGGGCCCGACGGCGGCGTCGTCGCGCACGGCGACCAGTGCGGTCACCGCGGCCATCGGCACGGCCGCGGCCTGCTCGAACGAGAGGCTGCTCGGCTTGGCGACCAGGTTCTGCTCGGGGGCGCAGGCGTACTCGGCGAAGGCGCCGTGCTTGACGAGCGCGTAGACCTCGTCGCCGGGGCGGAAGCGGGTGACGCCGGGGCCGACCGCCTCGACCTCGCCCGCCAGGTCGCAGCCGAGGACCGGGTGCGCCGGCCGGTGCCCTAGCCCGCCGCCCATGAACCGGGCGACGACCGGCTCGCCGCGCATGTGGTGCCAGTCGTACGGGTTGATCGACGTGGCCCGGACCCGGACCAGCACCTCACCGGCGCCCGGCACGGGTTTGTCGACCTCGCTGAGCTGCAGGCTCTCCGGGGCACCGAAGGAGGGCAGCACGAATGCCTTCATCGAACACTCCTGACCTTACGTTGTAAGTCTTACGCTGTAAGGTAGCCTTACGCCGTAAGGCGGTCAAGGGTGAGGCTGGATGGCGTCAGTTTCCGAGATGGAAGCCGTCCGATCAGCAGTTCAGTCCGAACTCGAATGTGCCTGGTCCGTCGCGTCGACAGGAACAGGTGCGCTTGCAGTCGCGCTGGCGGACGTGTCTGGATCGGACTCGGGCTCGGCAGGGCCCACACCGGCTGGTCGATCGACCAGGTGTCGGGGTCGGCAGCCGCTCACGTGAAGCGCAAGGCCGGCGGAGAACGCGAGCGGTGGACGGGGAAGTGGCAGGGACCTCGGCGCAGGGGGCGCAGGTCGCGGCGGAGTCACGCGGTGGCGGCCCGACCCGTCGGGTGGGGCCGCCACCGCCGCGTGCGAGGAATCGGCTCCACGGCCGGGTCGGCCGCGACGGCCGTGCCGGGCCGCGGTGCGCGCAGTGGCGCCGTTCCGGTCGGTGGTTGCGGCGGATCAGCAGGTGGTGTGGCTGTGGAGCACCCAGCCCGTCCGGTTGGGGTGCTCCGCACCGTGGCCCCGGAGCCAGTTGCGGCCGTACACGTCGTTGTATCCCGCACCGTCGGCGCGGAAGCCGCGGCCGGGGCTGAGCGTGAACAGGTAGTTGGTCCCGCCGTAGCCGTCGATCGAGGCGTAGAAGGGGGCGTTCTCCTTCGTCATGCAGAGGGCGTCGGCGTGCGCCGGCGTGGCTGCGGTGGTCCCGGCCGCGACGGCTGCCAGCATGGCTGCGGCGGTTGCCAGTGTGCGCTTCAAATCTGCCTCCAAGGTTCGGTCGGCATGATCATAGAAGCGCGCCGGCCGTCACTCCATAGCCGAACGATCATCTGCGCCTCCGGCAACCGTGCCGCGCTGAGACCGGCGGCGATGGCCCCACTGCGGCACCGATACGGCCTGGTTTCAGGTCCGGGCAGGTCGGCTATGGCGATACCGGAGCGATGCCGGGTCGCTCGGTGCATGCCGGGCCAGAGCGGGAATCGGGGCGACGAGTCCGTCGGCGGGAGCCGGCTTGCCGTCGCGCATCGATCCTCGCTCGGGTTGTCGGATCCACGCGGCGTCCCGATACTCGTCAAGACCAAGATCGGAACCTTTGGGTCTCCCGGAAGGACAAGTGTGAAGCGCAGACTCCTCGGCACCATGACGGCCGCGGTCGTCATCCTCGCCGGCGCCACCGTGGCCGGCACACCGGCCACGGCCAGTGACGCGCCCGGCTTCGTGTGCAACCTGAACCAGAACACCTGGCTGCGTACCGATCCCCACGGGTTCGTGCTGCGCACCCTGTCGGCGGGACGCGGATTCCGCTGGCACGGCCAGGCCATCGACGACGGCTACAGCGTGTGGATCTACGGCCACGGCGCCGAGGCGCCCGGGCAGGACGGCTGGATCCCGGCCGTCAACGCCAACTGCTGACACGCTCCTCGTGGTGCCCGACCGGGCGAATGCCGGGTGAGGCACCTGCGTCGGCGTCCCGGCCTCGGCTTGTCCGTCAGTAGTCGGGCAAGCCCGGCGTTTGGTCGGGTGTGCCGGTCCGCGAGCACCGCGGACCGGCACACCCGACCGGACGGGGTGTTCCACCTGTGTCGGTGTCGAATCCCCGGGAGGCCGCTCGTGTCCTCGCATGGCCGGACGGGACGCAGTCTGCTCGTCAGCGCCGTCGTCGTCGTCATGGCGCTGATCGGACTCGTCGCCGATGTGCTGGGTATCCGTTCAGCGCTGTTCCCGCCGGGCCAGCCGGCCGCGCAGCAATCGTCGTATCCCGTTCACGAGCGGACCGAAGCCGCAGCCCGCCCCGATCCGACGGAGCACGATCCCGTCGAGGCGAGTCCGTCCGGGCGCCCGACCCCGCCGCCCGTGGTGGTCTCCGATGACGCACCGTCGTCGCAGCCCATCGTGGAACGGCAGCCGTCACCGAAGCCGCCGTCGTGCGTGGTCGGGACCTGGATCCTGGTCGGCCGCGTCTTCGACGATCCCGTGCCGGGCGAGGGCGTCGTGCGGATGAGCCTGGTCCAGGGAGGTGAGAGACGTCAGTTCCGGTCCGACGGCACCACCAGCGTCGAGGGCAACTTCGTCCTCGAGGGCCGGGCGCCGAACCATGACCTGCTCGCCCGCAACCCGGTCGGCACCGGCGGCGGACGTTATCGCGTCACCTCGTCGACGATCACCGAGACCGACTTCACCTCGACCGGCACGACCTACTTCTACCGCAACCACCAGCTGATGAGCCAGCAGCCCGGACCCGTCTTCGGTGACGGCTCCGCCGAGTACACCTGTACGCCGACCACCCTCACCGTCCGGGAGCGCAGCGGGGTGTCCGAGTACTCCCGACAATGAGCTCGACGCCTGCCGGTGGACCAACCGGCGTCGGCCGGGCCGCCGCGAACCGGTCAGCGGCGCCGGTCGAGGCCGTCGAGGAGCAGGTCGAGCCCGAACTCGAACTCGGCCTGGTCGTCGCACCAGCCGAGCGTGGCATCCGGGTCGTCGTGGACGACCTCGGCCAGCATGCCGACCAGGTGCGGGAGCCGGGCGGCCATCGCGACCATCACCGGATCGGGCTCGCCGGTGCTCGGGCCGCCACTCGGGGTGAACAGCTCCTGGCTGAACCCGAGCGCCCGGCTGCCGAACGCGTGCATGGCGTGGTGGCACAGGTCGTTGGAGAAGCCGCCGTCACGCATGATGCCGAGCAGGCCGTCGTAGTAGAGCAGCACCTCGGTGCTGGTCGTGGTCCGTGACGCGAACACCGCGGGCGCCCACGGGTGGCGCAGCATCACCTGCCGGGCGGTGAGGATGCGCTGCCGCGCGGCCTCCTTCCAGGCGGCGCCCCGCGTGGGCAGGGCGAGCCGGCCGACGGCCTGGTTGATCTCGGCGGTGATCGCGTCCACGACGCCGTCGAGCACCTGGTCCTTGTTGGCGACGTGGTGGTAGAGCGACATCGCCTCGGCGCCGAGCTCCTCGGCGAGCCGGCGCATCGTCACGGCCGCGATGCCGCCCTCGTCGGCGATCTTCACCGCCGCCCGCAGCACCCGGTCCCGACTCAGCGGTGTCCGCGACTCGGCACTCTTGCCTCGGGTAGCCAACGACATCAGACCCTTCACTCGCAGGTCATCGTACAAGGCCGGCTTCGTGTTCCGGGACGGCCGCCTTCGGCACCACGCTCGGCGGGCCTGCCCGCGCCGGCTGTCGCGGCACCGTCGCCCCGGCGGGCGCTGAGGCCCGCGACCTCGGAGGTGTCGCCTCAGGAGAGGGAAGTCGGTTGCCGCTGCGGTGGGTCCGGACGAGGATCGTCGGGTGCGAGTGCGGGTGGTGACGTGGTAGTTCCGCTGGACGAGCGGGAGTGGCCGGTGCGGATCAGCGTGGTCCGGCTCGGCGGGCACTCCTACCGGGTCGTGCGCGCGGCCAGGCCGCCGCGGTTCGCGGGCCTCTACGAAGGGCGGCTCGGCGCGCAGTTCTGCCTGGACAAGGACAGCGCCGTAACGTTCGCGATGGCGTGGGGCCTGGCGGCGCGCTCGCCGTACACCATCGTCTTCCTGCCGGTGCGGGCCGCGGCGGCGGCCGACGCCTGCGACTGGGGGCGGCCGCTCGACCTGGTGCTGCTGCACCACCGGCTGGCGTTCCCGCCCTCGCGGTGGAAGCAGGTGCGCGCCCGGCTGGGCGCCGGCACCCCGCACACCGTGCGCCTGCCGCGCGGGGCGTGGCCGCGGCGGCCGGTCGCGGACCACTGGCGGACCAGGCATCGGGAGTTCCGCGACCACCTGTGGTGGGAGATCGCCGCCGACACGCTGGTCGTCACGGGCAGCCGCGAGGCGTTCGAGCTGGCGGCCGAGCAGGTCCGCGAGCTGGCCGAGGACTGCCCCGCGCACCGCGTGCAGGCCCCGGACTCCCACTGCTGCGCCGAGATCGAGATGGGCGCGGCCCGCTCGTTCACCGGCCTGCGCCGCCCGTACGCGCAGCTGCACGTGCAGTACTGCCGCTGACCCCGGTGCACCCGGACCCGGCTTATGCTGGGCTGATGTCGGAGGATGCGAGGCCCGCCCGGGTCGAGGACGTGCACGAGCTGGCGGAGGCCATGCCGCACGTCACCGTGGAGTACGGCACCGGCGAGAACCCGGTCTACCAGGTGGGCGGCAAGTCGTTCGTCTTCTTCCGCAACCCGCGACCGGACGCCTTCGACCCGCAGACCGGCGAGCGGTACGACGACGTGATCGTCTTCTGGGTCGCGTCCGACGCCGACAAGCAGGCGATGGTGCAGGACGAGTCGTCGCCGTTCTTCACCACCCCGCACTTCAACGGCCATCCGTCGGTGCTGCTGCGCGGCAGCCGGATCGGTGAGTTGTCGCGGCAGGAGCTCGCCGAGGTGGTCCAGGACGCGTGGCTGTCGCGCGCGTCGGCTCGGCGCGCGACGACCTGGCTCAAGGAGCACGGCCGGCAGGGGTGAGGATTCCGGCTCGGGACCCAGGTGTGTCTTCCGGACAGGCCGTCGGGGATGGACGGCAGCGAGGCGGTGTGGCGATACTTTGCCATGTCGCGGATACGAGCCGAGTACGTCCCGCCGTGGAACCCCGACGGTGGATCCGCCTTCGACATCGTGTGCCTGGGCCTGATGCTGCTGGCGATCCTGGGCTGGGTCGCCTGGATGGTGATGCGCCGCAACTGAGCGACGCCGCGGCGGAGCGGGTCACGCACCGGCGGGCGCCGCCTGCGCGGCCGCGACCACGGGCGGCGGCGCCGGTCGGGCATGCCGCAGACTCCGCGTCAGCAGCAGCGTCACGACCAGCGACAGGAAGGCCAGCAGCGCCACCGCCCGGTGCGTCGGCAGCACGTCGGCGACCGCGCCGGCGAGCGCCGCGAAGACCGCCTGCCCCGTCATCATGCCGTTCTGCTGCAGGCCCAGCGCCTGACCGCGGGCCTCCACCGGTGCGCGGTCGATCAGCCACTCCTGCAGGGGCAGCGAGGCCGCGAAACCGACCGAGGCGACCAGGGCGAGCAGCATCGCCGGCGGGAGGTCCGGGTGCAGCAGGAAGGCCAGGTACGGCAGCGGCAGCAGCAGCCGCAGTGGGAGGACGGCCCGCCGGCGGGCGGCCGGCGACAGGAACCGCCCCACCACCACGTCACCGGCGAGCATGCCGAGCGCGCCGGCGGCGAACAGGAAACCGGCCCGGTCCCCGGCGTAGGGCAGGAACAGCGCCTCGCAGCCCACGACCAGCCCGCTGGGCAGCCACAGGTTGAGATAGAGCGCCCGGCACCCGCGGTCTGCCCACAGCTGCCGGTTGACCCGCATGGTCCGCGCCGTCGAGGCCCGCGCGTCCGCCCGGGCCGGTCGCTCCCGCAGCCCGAACCAGGTCATCGCCACCGCCACCGCCCGCAGCCCGGTCGCGATCAGGAACACCTGGTGCGGGGCGAGCCAGACCAGCAGCAGCCCGCCCGTCCCGAAACCGGCGATCTGCATGACGCCGACGCTGGCGTTCATCGTCGACCGGGCCAGCACGTACCCGCCGGGCGGCAGGATGTCGTTGAGCAGCGACCAGCGGGCGCCGCCGGTGATCGACCCGACGTACGCGACGAGCAGGATGACGGCGAACCGGGCGCCGATCGGCAGCCCCGGAACGGTCTGCACGGCCGTGCCGGCGAGCGCGACCAGGGCGGCGAGGGTCAGCGCCCGGCGCGGCGGCAGGCTGTCGGCGGCCGACAGCAGGGTCAGGCTGCCCAGCACGCCGGCCAGCGGCGCCCCGAACATGCTCAGCGCGGTCAGCGTCGCCGAACCGGTCACGGCGTAGGTCAGCGAGCCCAGGGCCAGCGCCGAGCTGGTGTGTGCGGCGATGCCGGCGCAGTTGGCCAGGAAGAGGTTGCGGAACTCGTGGACGGCGAACAGCTCCGAGTACGTTCTCACGTCCATGATCCTCGGGTCCGGCGGATTGGGCCCGTTAGAGTTACGGCTGGAGGCGAAACGTGGCTGTCTGGCAAGTGCCGGTGGATCTGCTCGCGCGCAGCCGGTTCGTCGTCTCGCCGCTGACGGACACGTTCGCCGCGCTGCGGGCCCTGCGCCGCCCGCACGGCCTGTGGCAGCACACCTGGCGGCGGCCGCACCTCGCCGCGTACCAGGACATGCTGGCCCGGCGACCGGTGGCACGGGCCCTGCTCGCGGCGGCCTTCGGTCCGCATTGGATCGCGGACTTCCTCACCCTGGCTCCCGCCACGGCAGCCCCCACGTTCGCCGAGGAGCTCGCGGCGATCAGCGCGTACACCGACGAGCAGATCCGCGCCGACCTGCGGGCGACCAAGCCCGAGCCGCTCGACGAGGTGCTGTCCGCCGGCGGGCTGGCGCAGGAGGCGGCGTACCTGCTGGACTGGGTCTGGACGCACGCGGTCGCGCCGGAGTGGCCGGCGCGGGAGCAGCGGCTGCGGGCCGACGTCGTGGCACGCACCGCCCGGCTCAGCGCCGAGGGCTGGGCGGGCGTCTTCCCGGACCTGGAAGGCAGCATGCAGTGGCTGGGCGAGGGCCTGCTCCAGATCAACGACCTCGCCGAGCCGGCGCTCGCGCTCGACCGGGCCGAGCAGCTGATCTTCGTCCCGGCGCACTGCGTCCGCGGCTGGGTGGTGTGGGACCGGCCCACCCGCTTCGGCATGGTCTACCCGGCCCGCGGCGTGCTGGCCGAAGCGACCGTGCCGGCACCGGGTGGGCTGGACCGGTTGATCGGGCCGAACCGGGCCGCGATCCTGCGCCGGCTGGGCACGCCGATGAGCACGTCGCACCTGGCCGCGCTCACCGGCCTGTCCCTGGGGTCGGTCAGCGATCATCTGCGGGTGCTGCTCGATGCGGGCGCGGTGGCCAAGCGGCGGTCCGGCCGCGAGGTGCTCTACTGGCGCACCTCACTGGGCGTCGCCCTGGCCGACGGGCCGGGCGATCCGCCGGCCACGGCTACGCCCGGCCGTTCGGGTTGACCCGGCCCGGTCAGGCGGTTCACCCCGCCGACGCGCACCGCGCGGTCACACGGTTCGGGGACAGCGCGCCGCCCACGTTGATCGCTACGGTGACGGGATGACGAACCCGTACCAGCACCCGCACGGCGCCTCGCACCTGCCCGTGCCTGCGCAGCACCTGATCGAGGTCGATCCGCTGACCGGCGCACCCCTGTCGGACAAGAGCAAGCTGGTCGCGGGTCTGCTGCAGCTGCTGCCCGGTTTCCTGCTGGGCCTGGGCGGCATCGGGCGTCTGTACGCGGGTCACACCGCGCTCGGGGTGGTCCAGCTGGCCGCCACTGTGGTCGGCTGGGCGTGTTTCTGGTGCGGGTTCCTCCTGTTCTTCCCGTTCCTGATCTACGGTGCCGTCTGGATGTGGTTCGTCATCGACGGGATCGTGCTCATGGCGGGGCGTCCGGTCGACGCCCAGGGCAGGCTCCTGCGCGGCTGAGCGACGGCCACCGCCTCGTCGGCTTGTGTTCGACGTGGCCCACCGCTGGGACTCCTGTCGTCACGCGTTGCGCCCGGCCGGACGGCAGCGGTGTCACGTCGGGCCGGGGCGGGCGGCCGCTCGCTAGCGTGGGCTCATGACCGGGTTTCTGATCACCGTCATCGTGCTGCTGCTGGTCGTCGTGGGCGTGCTGCTCGCCCGGCGGCGCCGACCCGACCCGACGGACCTGCTCGGGTCGGCGCTGGCCGAGCGGGCGGCCGAACACGCCCGCGCCGCCGCCGGGCCGCCGGACGCCGCGGCGCTGCGGCAGCAGGTGCTGCAGCACCTGGCCCAGCAGCAGAAGATCCTCGCGGTCAAGGCGTACCGCGACGCCACGGGCGCGCCGCTGGCCGAGGCCGTGCGGGCCGTCGAGCAGATCGCCGCCGGTGCCGCCGCCCCCGCGCCCCGGCAGCCCCTGTCGGTGCCGCTGCCACCGGATCTGTTGGCGACCGCCCGGCAGCTCACCCAGCAGGGCCGCAAGATCGAGGCGGTGAAGGTCGTCCGTCAGCGCACCGGCCTGACGCTGCGCGAGGCCAAGGACGTCGTCGATAGTCTCTGAACCCGGCCCCACCCGGACGCCCGCGCCGAGGCAGGCCACCGGCCGAGCATCGGCGGGTCGGGCGCGATGCCGCTATTGCCGCTCGCCCTGCTGGGTGCGGCGGTGCCGGCTACCTGCTGCGCCGGATGCGCTGGAGCGCCGACACGCCCGCATCATGGGGCTTCTCGCCGACTCAGGCTGTTGCCGATCGGCCGGGTTGAACTGTGCACCCGTCGCGACAGCCCTTGCGCTAGCCTGTCGCCGTTCTGATCGCGGACGGAAGGCGTCATGGCGTTGCGAAACCTGATGGACAGATGGTGGGTGGGCTGGGCGGCTGCCGTCGCGATGGTCGTCGGTTCCTATGCCTGGCTCTGGCTGCAGCCGGACCCTGTGGAGCCGCCGCGTTACCGGCAGTATCGACCTGAGGCCGTTTGCCTGCTGACCGGTGAAGCCGGAGTGCTGGACTCGCAGGTGGCACCGATCTGGGCCGGTATGCAGGAGGCGTCGCTTCGTCTGCGCGTGCGGGTCAGCCACGTCGCGATCAGCGGTCCGCAGACCGTCGACAACGGTGCGACGTTCGTGGCGGGCATGGCGCAGGGCCGCTGCGACCTGCTGCTCGCAGCGGGTGAGGTAGCGACACGTTCGGTCGCCCTCATGGCACCGAGGTTTCCCGAGCAGCGGTTCGCGGTGGTGGGCGGCTCGAAGTCAGACAATGTCACGGTGGTGGAGGGGACCGCCTCGGCGGCACGTGATCTCATGCTTGAAGGCTTCTCGTCCTAACACGCGACGCCCGTTCTGTCGCTGTGATCTTTGACATGCCGTACCGGCGCTGAAGTCCAATTTGCGACCTTGCTCGGTGATCACTCGCTCGCTCAGACTGCTGCGCAGCCTGTTGCCAGATGACGAGGAGACCGGGCGATGTCGGGTATCAGCGTGCGCGAAATCCGTCCGGTTCGGAAGCGCCGCGCCATTCGCCGTCTCGTCCCGGTGCTGGTGGCGGTGATGCTGCTCAACCTGGCGATGCCGGCCGGTGCGGTGCCTCCGGGCGGGGACTTCCCGCTGTCCTGGCTGTGGTCATGGATCCCCCGGGTGGCATGGGCCGACAGTTCGGTGCCTCGCGTTCCGGCCGACCATGGATCGGCGGGTCATGGCGCCCGTGTCGTCCCGACCGACGAGACCGACGCCAACGGTCTGTCGGACGGTCCGGCGCGGAAGAAGGTGCCGTTCAAACCGGTGCGGGTGGTGGGTCGACAGGGCGTCTTCGACGAGCGGACCAGCAAGCGGCTCGCCGCGGGTTCGGATCAGAAATCCCACCTGTACGAGAACGTCGACGGCAGCTTCACCCGCAAGCTCTTCTCCGACCCGGTCAACTACCGTGACGCCGACGGCGTGTGGAAGCCCATCGACCGCAGCCTCGTCCAGGGCGCGGGCGGCCGCTTCCGGCAGAAGGCCACCGACACCGATGTCACCCTGGCCGCCACCGCCGACGACCGCCAGCTGGTCACTGTTCGCGCCGACCGCAAGCACGCTCTGTCGTATGCGCTGGCAGGTGCCGCGAAGAGCGCCGGCGTGGCCGCGCAGAACGCGGTCACCTACCCGGAGGTGCTGCCCGGCGTCGACTTCAAGGTCGAGGTGACCGCCTCCGGCGCCAAGGACTCGCTGATCCTCAAGTCTGCCGCGCAGGCCCCCGAGTCGTTCCTGTTCCACCTGGACATGCAGGGTCTGTCCGCGTCGATCGATCCCAACGGTTCGGTCGTGCTGCGCGACGCCGGCGGAAAGTCGCGGATCACCATCCCCGCGGGCTTCATGCAGGACGCGAACTTCGACCGGGAGACCGGCGACTTCACCCGATCTGACGCGGTCACCTACGAGCTGGTCACGGTGGACGGCAAGCAGGCGCTGCGGGTGACGCCGGACGCGGCGTGGCTGCGCGACCCGTCCCGGGTCTACCCCGTGGTGCTCGACCCGTCGTCGTTCAACACCACCGGCGACACGTATGTGTACAACACCGATGACTCCGACCACTCGCCTGAGAACAACCTGCCCGTCGGCACCTTCGACAGCGGGACGCACGTGGCCCGCTCGCTGCTGCACTTCAGCGGCTTCTCCAGCTCGTACAGCGGCGCGACGCTGTCCCAGGCGTCACTGGCGCTGTTCCTGACCTGGACCTACGACTGCACGCCGCGAAAGTTCCACGTCAAGATGATCAACGGGACGTGGGACGCCGAGACGGTGCAGTGGCCCGGGCCGTCGCTCGGATCGAGCATCGGATCGCTGACCCCGGATCCTAAGATGGCCTGCTACAACGACACCGGCAACCGCTCGAACGGTGTGTGGGTCAACGTCCCGCTCTCCCACACGTCCCTGCAGGCCTGGCTGACGGGCACGGCCAACAACGGCCTGGCGCTCACCGCCGACTCGGAGACCACGAGCAACCAGTGGAAGCGGTTCACGTCCCGCAACTACGACAACTACAAGAAGGCGCCGTTCCTGCTGCTGACCTACACCGGTCCCGGCACGCCGCAGGTCGACGGCGCCTACCCGCCGTCCGGCTACGTCACGCCGACGCTGACGCCGGTGCTCATCGCCGAGGCGCACGACCCCGACCGCTCGGGCGGCCTGACCTACAACTTCGCCGTCTACGAGGGGTCGACCCTGGTCGCCCAGTCGGGTTACACCGCCGCGACCTCCTGGACGGTGCCGGCGGCCAAGCTGGTCCGGGGCAAGGACTACTCCTGGACGGTGACCGTCAACGACGGCACCTCGGTGAGCCCGCCGAAGTGGTACGCGCTGAGCACCCAGCCGCGCCAGCCGCTGATGACCTCGGTGCTGTCGCAGAACGGCGGGCGCGGGTTCGAGGCCTCGGCGGGCAACTACACCGCGTCGGCGACCGACGTGAAGGTGCCCACGGTCGGCCCGCCGCTGACCATCACCCGCTCCTACAACAGCCAGGACCCCCGCGGCAGCCACGCATTCGGGACGGGCTGGTCCAGCATGCTCGACGCCAAGGTCGTCGAACTGGACCGGGACGGCACCGGCCTGCCGCAGGCGATGTCGGTGACCTACCCGACCGGCCAGGAGTCGGTGTTCGCCAGGAACCCGGACGGCACCTTCGTCCCGCCGCAGGGCCGCTCCGGCGTGCTCAAGTGCGTCGACGGCGCGCAGGTGGTGATGGCCTGCCCGACGACCGCCGCCGGGATGGCCACTATGGCCGGCTATCGGCTGCTGGAGAAGGACGGCAACAGCTACACCTTCCTCTGGCCCACCGTCACGGGCACGTACCTCATCACCGAGATGGCGGACCTGGCCCAGCGCAAGTTGCTGTTCTGGTACAGCCCCGAGCACGAGCTCTACCAGATCCACGCGACCGGGTCGGACCGGAAGCTGCACCTGGAATGGACCGGCGGACGCGTCACGAAGATCTCCACCGACCCCGCCGACGATTGGGACTCGGCGTCCGAGTGGAACTACGAATATTCCGAGGACGGCGATCTGGAGAAGGTCTGCCTACCGCAGACGCAGTCGACACCGGAGTGCATCTCCTACGACTACACCACCAGCACCCTGTACCCGGCGGTGACGCGCAACCTCGCGCCGACGTCGAACTGGCGGCTGACGGAGACCACCGGCACCACGGCGGCCAACTCGGTGTTGGACCACGGCGGTGTCGCCGACGGCGCCTACGTCGACGTGGCTCTGGGCCAGGCGGGTCCGCTCGCCGGGTCGACGGCGACCGCCGCCGGGTTCAACGGCACCAGCTCGACGGTCACCCTGCCGGCGACGCTGGCCAACGAGTCCGGTTACCGGTCGGTCAGCGTGTGGTTCAAGACCACTGAGCGTGGCAAGGTGGTGCTGAGTCAGTCGGCCAAGCCGCTGGCCGACGGCCCGACCAACTGGGGCTACACCCCGCTGCTGTACGTCAACTCCAGCGGCAAGCTGTCCGGCCAGTTCCCGACCGCGCCCACCACGGGGCTGGTCGGCACCCTGCTCGGCGGGGGGTCGGGACTCTGCGTCGGCCCGGCGGGCGGCAGCATGGCTGACGGCGCCCTGGTCCAGCTGGTCGCCTGCACGGGTGCGGACAGTCAGAAATGGTCGTTGGACTCGTCCAGCCGGCTTACCGTGACCAGCGGCAGCACCACCAAGTGCCTGACGGTCGTCGGCGCCGGCACCGCGAACGGTGTCGACGTCCAGCTCAACGCGTGCAGCACCGGCACCAACCAGAAGTGGACGATGATGCCCGACGGGCGCGTCATCGGCACGGGCTCGTCGCGGTGCCTGGAGGCCACCGGCGCGGCGGTCGGCGCCGGCACCCAGCTGCAGATCTACAACTGCGCCAGCCCGATCGGCGGGCACCAGGCCTGGTTCGGCAGCGTGCACACTCCGATCGCGTCCAACGCCTCGGCGCCGGTGGTCGACGACGGCGCCTGGCACCACGCCGTGCTGGCCGCTGCCGGCAACACCCAGACCCTCTACGTCGACGGCGTCAACGCCGGCACGAAGTCCGGCCTGGTGGTCGGTGGTCGGCAGATGCACCAGAACATAGGGGCGGGCTTCCTCGGCATCGGCTGGCCCGGCCAGTCGGTCGGCACCACCGGCACCAACAAGGGCACGCCGGTGTTCTTCAACGGTTCGATCGCCGAGGTCGCGTACTTCGACAAGCCGCTGCGGATCGAGGACGTCAACGCCCTGCGCACCGCGCGAGCTGCCGCGTCCCGGCCGCTGGACGAGATCCGCCTGCCCTCTGGCAAGGTCGTGGCGCACGTCGACTACAACACCGCCGACGGTGTGGTATCGCAGGTGACCGACGAGAACGGCGGCACGTGGGGCATCAGCGCGCCGACGGTCGAGGGCTCCTACGAGGTGTACTCCAGCGCCGTGATGGGCGCGGGGCCGACCGACTACTGGCGCCTGGCAGATCTCGGTGACGTCGATGCGTTGAACGAGGTCAACGGCGGTATCGCCAGCTACGGCACCGGCGTCGTCCTCGCCGAGGCGCCCGGTCCGTTCGGCGAGTCGACCCGTGCCGCGAGGTTCGACGGCACCAGCGCCCACGTGGTCCTGCCGGCGGCACCCCAGGCGGGGCCGTACTCGATCAGCATGTGGTTCCGCGTGCCCGCCGGCTCAGCCGGCGGCACCCTGTTCGGCTACCAGGACCAGCCGCTGGGCACGGCCCCGGCACAGCGGACCCCGGCGCTGTACATCGGAACGGACGGCCGCCTGCGCGGCAGGCTCGGAGCCAGCGGCACTCCCATCGCGACCGCGCTCGCGGTCGAGAAGGACAAGTGGCACCACGTCGCCCTGGCCGGTGGCACCAACGCCCAGGCGATGTACCTCGACGGTCAGCTCGTCGGCACGCTGTCCGGCGCCATCGCCCCGAACGGCACCTACGCGTACCTCGGCGCGGGCAGCGCGCAGGGCTGGCCGTTCGGCCGCAACGACATCACGGGCTACTTCGCCGGCGACATCGCCGAGGTCGCGCTCTACCGGCGCCAGCTGGCTCCGGAACAGGTAGACGCGCAGTTCAAGGCGATGAACAAGGCGCAGGGCCGCGGGCTGGTCAAGAAGTACACCATCACCGATCCCTCGACGGAGCAGCCGCGTGAGCCGGAGCGGATGACCGTCTCCTACGGTCTGCCGTCGGGGATGAAGGTCGCCGAGACCAACGCGCTGGGCCAGGAGACCATCTACGGCGCCGACGCGTCCGGCCGGCTGCAGATCGTGGTCGACGCCAACGGCAACTACACCGAGGCCGTCCGCGACTCCCGCGGCAACGTGGTGGAGCAGATCTCCTGCACCGACCGCTCGGCGGTGCCGGCGAAGTGCTCGTCGGTGCACTACGCGTACCAGGTCAACGCGGCCAACGACATGGACCCGTGCAACGACAAGGTCATCCAGACCCGCGACGGCCGCTCGACCAGCCGGACCGACAACACCTACCGCACCGTCTACACGTACGACAGCCGGTGCAACCAGGTCAGCACCACCGACCCGCTCGGCCGCAAGACCACGACCGAGTTCAGCGACGGCAACAGCCTCGGCCCGGACGGGGGCATCACGCCTCCCGACCTGCCGATCAAGGTCGTGACGCCGTCGGGCGCCACCCAGCACATCGCGTACTACCACACGGGCGACGTGGCCAGTGTTACCGACCCGGCCGGCATGACCACCCGCTACGAGTACGACAACCTCGGGCGGGTCGTCAAGAAGACCACCGAGCTCGACAGCGGGCTCTCGCAGGTCGTCACCATGGAGTACGACAAGCAGTCCCGGCTGCGATACCAGACCTACTCGCCGATCACCAACCAGGTCACCGGCGCGGTCCACCAGGCCCGCTCGGTCACGGAGTACGACCTCGACGGCAACATCGTCCGGCAGGCCGTGGAAGACCTGCTCGGCGGCGACGCGACCCGCGCAACGGTCAACGAGTACGACGCCCATAACCGCAAGTGGCGGGTCACCGATCCGGCCGGCAACGTCGCCGAGATCAGCTACGACACGTTCGGCAACGTGGTGCGGGAGAAGCAGGCCGACGGCGTCATCGTCGAGTCGACCTACCACCTGTCCGGTCTGCTGTACCAGACGAAGATCAAGAACTGGGTCGGCGACCCGAACAACCCAAACCCGACGCCGGCCGACTTCATCGTCGCGTCGCGCAACTACGACGAGGGCGGCCGGCTGGCGACGGTCACCGACGCCAAGCAGTGGCAGACCCGCTACGAGTACTACGACAACAACCAGATCAGCCGCATCGTCCGCAGCGACGGCGCCGCGCAGAACCCGCGCGTCTACGTCGTCGAGGAGAACAAGTACGACGGCGCGGGCAACCTCATCGAACGCATCAGCGACAACGGCGAGACGAAGACGGCATTCGACGTCGACGCGGCGTCGCGCACGTACCGCACCGTGCTCGACCCCGACGGACTCAAGCGCATCACCGAGACGTCGTTCGACGCGGACAACCGGCCCTACGCCAGCACCGCCAAGAACGCCGCCGGCGCCGTCCTCGCCTACGGCGAGACCGCCTACGACCCGCTGAACCGGGTCCTGTCGCAGACCACCTACAACGGTACCCTCGGCACCGCCACGGGCCGGATCGCCACCGGGCACTGGCGCCTCGACGCGGCGACCGGCGGGCTGACCGCCGACGACGCGGGCAACAACCCGGGCACCGCCAGCAGCGGCGTCACCTTCATCCCGGCCGGGGAGTACACCGTCGGCGAGGCCGAGTTCGACGGCACCGGCACGATCACCGGCCGGACGTCGACCGTCGACACCTCCCGCAGCTTCACCATCGCGACGGTGGTCAAGCTCGACGCGAGCGTCGACTCACCCGTCATGATCGCCAGCCAGGACGGCACCGACGTCAGCGGCTTCACCCTCGGCTTCAACCGGGCCACCGGCCTGTGGCAGTTCAGCATGCCCCGCGACGGCAGGCCAGGCGCGCCCGTCGAGTCGGTGTCATCGAACCAGGACGCGCTGCACACGCTCTGGGTCCACGTGGCCGCCGTATACGACGCCGCGACGAGCAAGATGAAGATCTACGTCGACGGCGTGAAGGTCGGCGAGACCAACCGCACCGCCAAGCCGTGGCACGCCCCCGGCCGCTTCATCATCGGCGGCGGCAAGGCCGGCCGGGAGATGAACAACATGGCCGACCTCGTCGGCCGCGACAGCTCCGGCGCGCTCCAGGTCTACCCGAACAACGGTTCGTGGCCGAGCATGGCGCTGGGCACGGCCAAGCAGCTCGGCACCGGGTTCACGGCCATGAACTGGATCGACGCCGCCGACGTCACCGGCGACGGCAAGCCCGACATCCTCGCCCGGGAGACCGCCACCGGCATCCTGTGGCTCTACCCGAACACGTCCAGCGGCAGCACCGTCTCCCTCGGCACCCGCCGCTCGCTCGGCAACGGCTGGGGCGCGATGACCTGGCTGGGCCTGGGCGACTACGACAGCGACGGCCGCAAGGACCTGTTCACCCGTGACTCCGCCGGCCTGCTCTGGGTACGCCGCCACACCGGGCACAGCGCGCCCGGCGGGTTCGGCGGCTTCGGCACCCAGATCCAGGTCGGCTCCGGCTGGAACATCATGAACTGGATCGGGATCGGCGATCTCAACAGCGACGGCCGCGACGACCTCATCGGCCGCAAGACCTCCGAGGGCTACCTCTACTACTACCTGCACACCGGCGGCACCGGCACCAGCACGTACGGCATCGCCACCCACTCCGGCTCCGGCTGGGGCAGCTACGACCTGAGCCTGGGCGACCTCAACGGCGACGGCCGCATCGACATCGCCGGCCGCAACTCCAGCGATCAGCTCTTCATCTACCCCAACACCGGCGGTACCGGCACCACCATGTTCGGCGCCCGCTCGCAGCTGGGCACGACTACCTGGGCGAACATCCCGCTGTACTTCACCGCAAACATCGACGGCGACCCCTCCGGGCGCTTCCTCGGCCAGATCGCCGACGTGCAGGTCTACCAGAGCGCCCTCAGCGACGCCGACATCGCCACGCTCGACTCCAGTGCGTACGGCACCGAGCTGACCACGGGCGGGTCGATCAGCCGGGTCTCCTACACGGTCACCCGGGGCGGCCTGGTCACGTCCAAGATCGACCCGCTGGGCAACGTCACCGACTACGCCTACGACGAGGCCGGCCGGGCGGTGCGCACGACCAGCCCGCAGATCACCTCCGAGGTGTACGGCTCCAGCGCGGTGCAGGCCCGCGCCATCACCGAGGTCGGCTACGACAACTTCGGCGGCGCCCAGGACACCCGCGACGCGCACGGTCGGATCACCACGACCGAGTTCGACGCGCTGGGCCGGGTCACGGCGACGATCATGCCGGACTACACACCGCCGGGCTCCTCCGCTGTGTACGACGGCAAGACCTCGCGGACCTACGACGCCGCCGGCCGGACAAAGACCGAGACCGATGCCAACGGCAAGACGACGACCTACCACTACGACCAGCTCGGGCGCGTGTCCAAGGTCGTCAACCACCTGAACCACACGACGACCTTCGCCTACGACGAGCTGGGCAAGCAGATCTCGACGACCGACCCCACCGGGGCGACCGTCACCGCGACCCACGGCTTCCTGGGCCGCATCTGCTCCACGACCCAGCACGTCACGACGCCTGCGCCAGCGCAGTACACGACCACCTACCGGTACAACGTCGATGAAGACACCTGCCAGGACGCGCCGGACTATGGGGACAGCGGTCGCCAGACGAAGACCATCACGCCTGGCAACGTCTCCACCCGCTCGGTCTACAACAAGGTCGGCGAGGTCACCCGCACCTACGACGCGGCGAACAAGTACACCGATTTCCAGTACGACGCGCTCGGCCGGCAGGTCGTCGTCAAGCAGTTCGACAACAGCCGCACCGAGGCCGTGTACGACCTCGGCGGCCGGATGACGAAGGTCCGGGAGTTCGACGCCGCCGGCGTCGAGCAGCCCACCGGCTCCACGAGGTACGACCGGGCAGGTCAGGTCCTCGGCGTCACCGACGCCCGCCAGCACGAGACCACGTTCACCTACGATGCCACCGGCCTGCTCGTCGAGCAGCGCCAGCCGCTGTCGGCCACCGACAGCATCACCAGCACGTTCGGGTACGACCTGACCGGCCGCCGGACCAGGTTCACCGACGGCCGCGGCATCGCCTACTGGACCACGTACAACTCCTGGGGCCTGCCCGAGTCCACGATCGAGCCCGCGACGACCGCGCACAGCGCCGAGTCGCAGCGCACCTTCACCACCGTCTACGACAAAGCCGGCCGTCCGGCACGCCAGCTGTCGCCGGGCGGCGTCAGCATCGACTACACCTACGACGACCTCGGCAACCTCACCGAGCAGTCCGGCACGGCGCCCGACGCGACTACCGTCGACAAGACGTTCACCTACGACCAGCTCGGCCGGATGCGGTCGTTCTCCGGCCCCGGTGGCGACACGGACCTCACCTACGACGAGCGCGGCCTGCTGCTCACCATCCGGGGCCCGTCCGGCGACAACGACTTCGCCTGGAACGCCGACGGCCAGATGACGTCACGCACCGACGCCGCCGGCACGACGAGCTTCACCTACGACACCGCGGGCCGGCTCGACACGGCCACCAACACCGCGGCCAACCTCAGCCTGAACTACGACTACAACGACCTGTCGGCGGTCAGCCGCATCACCTACGGCGGCGGCAACTACCGCACCTACACCTACGACAACCGCCACCGGATCGACGTCGACGAACTTAAGACCGCCACCAACACGTCGGTCGCAAAGATCGATTACGACTTCGACGCCAACGGAAACATCGTCGGCAAGGGCACCTTCGGCTTCGGCGCGAATGCCGCCAACGTCTACGCCTACGACTGGGCCGACCGCCTCACCTCGTGGACGACCACGTCGGGCACCACCCAGTACGGGTACGACAAGTCCGGCAACCGGGTGCAGGCCGGTACGCGGACCTTCACCTACGACCAGCGCAACCGGCTGCTGACCTCCGGGTCCACCACGTATGCCTACACGCCGCGCGGCACCATGGCGACGGTCACCGAAGGCACCGTCGCCACGCAGACCGTGTCCGACGCGTTCAACCAGGTCGTCTCCCAGGGCTCCGGCGTCGGCGCCCAGACCTACCAGTACGACGCCCTCGGGCGAGCCGTGCGACCCGGCCACAGCTACTCCGGCCTGGACAACGACCTCGCCGCCGACGACCCGACGCCGGCCAACGGCACCGTCGACCGCGTCAGCTACGTCCGCGGTCCCGGGGGCAGCCTGCTGGGCGTCCAGAGCGGCACGACCGGCCGCTACGCCTGGACCGACAAGCACACCGACGTCGTCGCCCAGTTCGACGGCGACGACACCAGCCTGCCCAACATCGCGGTGTACGACCCGCTCGGCAAGCCGCTGGTGACCTCGACGCTGGTGGGCCGCCTCGGCTACCAGTCGGAGTGGACCGACAGCAACACCGGCCGGGTCAACATGGCCGCACGCTGGTACAACACCGACACCGGCCAGTTCGACTCCCGTGACACCGTGTCGCTGAGTCCCGACGGGAACTCCGGCAACGCCAACCGGTACGCGTACGGCAACGCCAACCCGCTCATCGCGACCGACCCGACCGGGCACTGGCCGATGTTCGACGAGACCTCCGACCCGACGCTCGTCAAGAAGTACGCGAAGCAGAACAACAAGGCCAAGAACGACTACTACAAGAGCGAGAACAAGAAGAAGATCGCGCGGGCCAGGCTGATCGAGCAGTACTTCAAGTACGAGCTCAAGTCCTGCAACAAGGTCGCCAACGGCAGCAAGATCTACGCCCAGATGGGCTGCGACGCGCAAGCACGGCCCACGTGCCCGCCGTCGAACCACTACCAGTCGGTTCTGGAGTGGTGCACCAAGGTCGTCATCACCAACGACCAGTGCATCATCAACGGTCAGCCGATCAAGAAGACCGACCTGCAGTCCATCGGCGCGGAGTGCATGGACATCGCCCGCCGCATGGACCAGACCGGCGGCAAGTACGTCGGGTACGAGACCGGTGAGAAGACCGACGTCATCACCGCGGGCGAGTTCGGCGAGATCATCAACCAGGCGGCCACGGAAGGCGCCGAACGCGAGAAGAAGCGCAAAGAAGCCGAGTGTGAAGCCGACTTCTGGTGCAGCATCTCCGGAATCGTGGAGACCGTCGTCTCGGTGGCAGTGGGTGTCGCGGTCTACGCGGGATGTATGGCGGTAGCCACCGGCGGGGCAGCGGTGACTGCGGGCACCAGCGCAGTTGCCGGGCTTGTCGGCTGTGGCGCGATCGCCGGGGCGGCCGGTGGATTCATCGGGTCGCTCGCCGGAAGTGTCGCTGAAGGCGGCTGGCAGGCGCTCGGCCAGGGCGAGACCTGGAACGCGGCTGGCGTCGCCGGGTTGACCGGGCTCATCGGCGGAGCAGCGGGAGGAGCCCTAGGCGGCCTAGCGGGCGGTGCCATCGGCAAGGCGGGTGGCAGCCTGTTCAACCGCATCCTCGGCGGTGCGGCGAAGGGCGCGGTCGCCGGCGCGACCGAAGGCGCGGTCAGCGGCGCGGCGAGCTGGGGCGTCAACTGCATGTTCGCCGACGGCGACTGCTCGATGAACGCGCTCAACAACTCCGTGATGAACGGTGCCATGTCGGGCGCCATTGCTGGCGGCATTGGCGGTGGGGCGTTCGGTGGCCTGAGCGGCTCACCCAAGGCGTGCCACAGCTTCGACCCCTCCACGAAGGTGCTGACTGCTGGTGGAGCGGCCGTAGCGATCTCATCTGTCAAGGTCGGGGACAAAGTTGTGGCAACCGATCCAGAAACCGGTGACACAACTTCGCAGCTGGTGACGGCGGTACACGTCAATCAGGATATTGACCTTACCGATGTCACTGTCAGCAACGTCGCTGCCGGCGGGGTGTCCAAGACGGAACAATCTGGAACGGGCAAGGGCGGTCGTAGTACCCGCGGTCCGACGGAATCCACGCTGCACACGACCTGGCACCACCCGTTCTGGGACACCAGCTCGGATTCGTGGGTCGATGCGGCTGAGCTTATTCCGGGTAAGTCGACTCTCGTTGGTCCGGATGGTGAAGTTCACTACGTTCGAGCTGTCCGAAACTACGTCGCCGTTAAGGAGATGCGCGACCTCACTGTCGCTCATATCCACACGTACTATGTGCTGGCGGGAACTGCTCCGGTTCTGGTGCACAACTGCAATGGCGGGCTCGACAAGAAGGGCAACGCCTGCGAGTGTCCCAGTCCTAAGCCGATTAACTGGGCACGCAACAGTCGCCCGACTTGGGGGCACCTTTGGGACGATCACGGTGCTAAACTCACGGATGCCAGGATGGCTGATCGGGCGGTAAATAAGAACGGGCAGCAAGGTCGGTGGGACGATGATGAAGTCGCGGCGGCGTTCCTGAAGAGTCAATACGATCCGAATGCTGGAGTTAGAGAAGTTCCCCTTCCGGCCGGAGTGACGGGAACCGTTTTCTTGCCCGGGAGGGGAACCGTTCCGGCGACACACGCACGACTGATTCCCGGACGCAACGGGCCATATAAGACGGGATTCCCCATCGTTCTCGGAGACGAATAATGAGCTTCGAAGTGTCGCTACGGGGGCCAACGAACGCTCCCAGCCTCGCCGAAGGTCCGTCTGCTGCCGACTACGACTCGGTGGTCATGGATGCTTGCGTAATCCTGGCCTCGACCGATTGCGCCTTCAGAGTTGGCGGGTTTGGTTCGGCTGGGTGGCCGGTGGATGTTGGATGCGATCTTTCCACCTTCGTGGAGCAGCTGCCTGAAGCCATCGACGCCATAAGAGATCGCCGTAATGCGGAGATCGATTTTTATGGTCAAGGGATAGAAAGAACTTTGCTGTTCGAGGTTGAAGACCCCCTAGTGCGAATAAAATGTCTTACGCGAACATCGTGGAAGCCGGACCCGGAGATCGAGGTTGTTGCGCGAGACAAGATTATCCTCATGTTGATGGATGTAAGTAGTGAATTTGCAAGCGCTCTAAAAACCATCTGGCCTGATGTGGATTCGGTCCGACCGATTTGCGAAATGCTGATTTCGGGGCGATGGGATCCGTCTTTCTTGTCGGAAGGTTAGATTCGGATGGACTTGGGATGATCTTGGGGTCGATCTGAAATCGAGATGAGTTGTCTACGCCATGGTTAGACCGCGCCTGAGGATGGTGCGGCCTGCAACACCCACGTCAACACCGCCCCGGTCCAGCGCGACCGTGTCGACCGCGTCGGCGCGCTGCTGCCCAAGCAGGCGTAGCAGACCCGGTCGGCCAGTCCCGGATCCAAGGTCACCGCTTCTACGACTGGGCCTGGGTCACCGTCCTCGACGAGGGCGATGGCTGCCGCAGCCTGCTCGTGCGCCGAGGCGGTGACGGTCTGCTTGCCTAATACCGGTGCTGGAGCGCGGTGCCCGTGCCGCTGCTACGCCTGGTCACCGTCGTCGGCAGCAGGTGCTCTGTCGAGGAGGCGTTCCTACCGCGAAGGGGAGGTCGGCCTCGATCAGTACCAGTGCAGAGGATGGCCTGGCACCGGTTCACGCTCCTGGCGATGATCGCCCTAGCGGTGCTGACCGTCGTCGCCATCACCGAACAGGCAGCCAGCAGCCGCGCCGACATGATCGATCTGACCCTCGCCGAGACCAGACGACTGATCAACCGTGACCGGGCGAAGGCTTGACCGCCGACGGAATCGTCGTGGCCTTCTGCGGAGAAGGGCGGGCTGCGCCCTTTGGGCGCGGTTGCGTCGGCGCGCGGATCGGCGTGCCGTGGTTGTCGTGCAGCGCAGCACTCGGCAGTGCGGGCGCGGCGACACCCGTGGCCAGGTCGCACGGGAGACGTCGGCGGTCACTGGTCACTTCGCCGGGCAGGGCCGTGCGTGCCCGGCAGGCGCGCTCTGCCATCCCACTCCTGCGGGGAGTTCACAACGCCAGCCGAGGAACCTGCGGTGCAGCACCCCGGACGCGACTACGGGCATGGCCTGGCACGCCTCGATGAAGAACCCGGACAGGTGCAGCATCATCGACACGTACGCGCCGTGGTACTCGGTGACGAGCTGCCGCTTGCGGGTCATGCACGGCCACGGCAGCCCGCACGCCGCGCAGATCCAGTCGGGGCGGATCGGCACGTGCATCGACATGGCTCGCATCCCCCTGCGGTCGTCGGTTAGGGTGGGGAAGACCAGGCCATGGGAGGTGTCGGAGGGTGCGATCCCCGACTCCTGGTCTTCCCCGTGGCACCAGCCAGGTCCGGACATCTCAAGCGCGTTCCCGCTGGGCCGAATCCAGGATCAGCGGAGAGGAACCGGCGTGGAACCAGATCCGGGTCTTCCACCGTCTATAGACGACATCAACCAGTCGTCGAGATTGCGTGCGGCACGTGAAGCAGCGGGCTACAGCCTCGCCCGGATGGCGGCGCTGACCCACTTCAGCAAGCCTTACCTCGGGCTGGTCGAGACCGGCCGCCGCACGGTCACCGTGGAGGTGATCGAGCGCTACGAGCAGGTCCTCGGCGTCACGATCGGCACCGCCCTGGACCCGGTGCGGATCACCCACGAATGGCTGATCGCCGACACGTCCGCCGCTGCGCACCTGCGCGCCGGGCGGCACATCGGCACCAGCCTGGTCGAAGCGCTGAAAACGCGGGTCGTGGCGCTGCGGCACCTCGACGACACGGTCAGCAGTAGCCGCTTGCTGCCCGTGATCACCAAGGAACTGGACGCGGCCACCGCGCTTGCCCGCGACGCCGCCTACGGTGACGCCGTCGGCCGCAGGCTGTTCACGGCGGTGGGGGAGCTGGCTCAGCTGGCCGGCTGGGTCGCCAGCGACGCCGGGCAATATCTCAAGGCCAAACAGCTCTACCTGTCCGGCGTCAGCGCCGCTGAGGTCACCGGGGATCGGGTGCTCGGCGCGCAGCTGCTGTCGTGTCTGAGCTACCAGATCGCCAACGTCGGCCGCCGCGACGACGCGCTGCTGATCGCCCGCTCCGCCGTCAAAGGCGCGACCGGGGCGACGCCGATAGTGCGGGCGCTGCTGCTGGAACGCTATTCCTGGGCCGCCGCCCGGCTGCGCGACGCCGACACCACCCGCGGTGCCCTCGACGCCGTAGACGACGCCTACGAGCAGCGCTCCGCCGACATCCGCGAACCCGAGTGGGTCTACTGGCTCAACCGTGCCGAGGCCGACGTCATGGCCGCCCGCTGCGCCATCGAACTCGGCACACCTGCCCAGGCCGAACCGCTGCTCACCCGCGCCCAGACCGCCGCTGAGCGCGCCGACTCCGCCCGCCTGCAACGCCGCGTCACCCCGTCGCCAACCTCATCGACCGCCGCACCGCCTGACGGCAACCCGTTGCCGCGCTGATCTTCTTGACCGACAATCCATGATGGATTAGCGGTCGTCACCGGCGAAGTGCGCTCACGTTGCCGTCACCACAGGGATCGCGCTCACGGGGCGGCAGTCACGAACGAAGCGCAGCGACCCGGCTCGGCTCGACGCCCGCGTTCACGCAGCGGTAGCACGCCAGAATGCCCCTGCCGCGGACACCGCCCGTCCCGCACGGGTCGGTCGTTCAGGACAGGGGCACTTGTACCAGGTGTTCCGTCTGGTTACAGCAGGCACGGCGTCCAGTAGCAGATGTTCCTCGTGGCGGTCTTGCCCGTGCTCGGCCTGTTCAGCCCGAATGAGGTTTTGTGCTCGCCGTCGGTCGAGCAGCCCCACTTCACGGTGACCGTCATCGTCGAGGTGGGCACGTGATAGAAGTCGAAGAAGTATGGGCGGGTCATGCCGCTGCCGCTGAGCGTCGCCCAGCCGCTCTCCCCGTTGCTGCCCTCGATCCAGGCCCAGGTGACCGTGTTGGTGGTCGCGTAGTTGCAGCCGATCTTGCCGTTCAGGGTCACCTTGGGGTCCCACGCCCACGCCGAGGCCGGGGCCGGGGCGACCGCGACGCCCGCCAGCAGCATGGTCAGGAGTGTGAGGATGCGCGCGGGTGCACCGCGCAGGCCGGCTTTCATGAGCTTCCTCCTCGGTCGCGGATGCGGCCGATGCCGCATCGCCACGGCAGCCGGTGCTCCGGCTGCTCGGTGGTGCCGGACGAACTGCGGGGATGTTCGGCACCGGGGTCGACAATCGGCGTCCATGCGCGATGAGGTCGAGGCGTGGCGGCATTCCCATACAGATCCGTACAGGGCCGTACGGTGTCGGCGACGGGTGTGCGGGGCCGGGACCTGGCCGGTGACAAGCGGCGTTGCGACCGGCTGGGCGTTGGACATCTCCGCGGCAGTGGTGTGACCGACTACCCGATGGCGAAGCCCAGCGCTAGCAGGGATTGCTCTACTGCAGGCCTGAGCCCAGCCACAGTCTCGTCTGCGGACCCTCGGCGTCGCGCAACCCGCCTGCGAGCAGTGTGCTCTCGCCGGTGGTGGCGACGTCAGTGAAGCGCTCGGCGGCGTCGAAGCCGTTGGCGCGCACCTGGTCCTTGTGCCAGGCGCAGCCGTCCGGCGACCACCACACACCGGGCGTCGTCGTCTGGTTGGTGGCATTGCCGGTGGAGCCCACCATCAGGAAACCGGTCCGGTACGGCCGCACCGACGCCGCCTCGTGCGCGCCGGAGACGCCGAGGTCGGGTAGCCGCCCGCCGTCCACTCGGGCGGTGGCGACGCCGCCGGATCCGTCGCTGCACCAGGTGGCGGGCCGGAAGCGGTCGTTCTCGCCGGTGGGATCGTCGGCCAGGTATCCGGGATCGCCGGGCCGCAGCGGTTCGTACAGCCAGCCGTCGACCACCCAGTGCGAGCCGTTGACCGCGACGCGGCTCACGTTGGCGTTCGGTGGCAGCGCCTGCGGCACCGCAGCGGGCAGCTCGCCGGCGGTGGCCGCGTACAGCGACCCGTACCGGTCGTACACCGCCACCGGCCCGGCCGCGGTGGGCAGCAGTTGCAGGCTGAGGAGGTTGTACGGGCGCTGCTCGGCGTGCAGGTCCACGGTGGCCGCCTCGGTGCGCTCGAATCCGCCGCCGGTGGACGCCCACAGCTCGACGACACGCCGGCCGTCGCGAACGTGGGCCACGACGACACCACGCGGTCCGGCGGTGACGGCCCAGGATCCCGGGCTCTCGACGGGTCCGAGCCGCGAACGCAGCGTCTCCGCGTCTTCCCACCCGCCGCCCGAGCGCAGGGTCCACACTGTCGCCTCGGTGGCGTAGGTGTCGTGGACGAGCAGGTACACGTCTCGCCCGTCGGTGGCGAGGTCGCGTGCCTGCCGGTCGAACGCGCTGACGGTGCGGGTCCAGGCGGTGCCGTCGGCGGAGAAGAACAGGCCTTGGCGGCCGTACTCGTCAGTGGACAGCATCGCGAAGCCGTGCCGCCCGGCGGCCACCCGTTCCGGTTCGAACGCGCCGGTGCCGGTGGGCAGGCCCGCGGCGCCGAGCGCCCGCCAGCGGGGGAATATCGACGCGGGCGAGGCGGCCGACGACGGCGCGGACGGTGCCGGGACCACGGGGACGGGGTCGGCGGCGCAGCCGGTCAGCGCGAGCAGCAGCGCCAGGGCGGCGCGCCTCATTCGCACCTGCCCGCTTGCCACGTCTGCTGGAAGCTGCACATGTCCTTCGCCTGCTCGGCCGAGCTGACCAGGAACGGCCGCCCCTTGTCGTCGATGACGGTCTGTTCCCGCTGCCCGCCCCACGACCAGTCGAGGACCAGCACGAACTCCACCTGCCCGGTGCCGTCGATCTTCACCGAGTACGCCGCCGGGTCGTGCTCGGCCACCGTCCACGGGAAGGGCGCAGGGGCCGTGGGGTCGCGCGGCACGGCCTCGCCCACCCGCGCGGCGAGGTCGATCCCCAGCAGTGCCTGCTGCAGCGTGCCGCCGCAGCCGCCGTGGGTCAGCCGGGTGCCGGGCGCGGCGGGTCCGCGGCTGCGCACCTCCGCCCGCAGCCCGTGCAGGACCACCGTGCGCCCGGTGGTCTCCTGCACCACGAACTCGATCGCGCTGCCGCTGCCCAGCACGCCGTCGGCGGGCACCTCGCGCGGGTCGAACGGTGTCCCGTCGGCGACGTCGCGCGGCACGATCCACGACGACGTGCAGTGGTTCTTCAGGGCGGGCAACGTCACCGCGTACTCCAGCCTCGGTGTCGCCGGCGCGGAGGCCGCGGGTGCGGGCGGGTCGCCGCCGCCGAGCAGCTGCGCCCCGGCGCAGACCGCGCCCAGCACCGCCGTGAGCAGGCCCACGACCGCGCCGAGCTGGGCGGCGCTGCCTGCCTCCCGCCACCAGGCACCGAGACGGCGCGACCGGGCTCGCATGGTCACGGTGTGCTCTCCTCCGCTCGCCCGCCGACCGCAGGCTTCACCGTATGCGGGAGCCCACCCGCGTCGACCCGCCCGATCGGCCGATCGGCGTGAATGAACGCCCCCACCCCGTCTTGCATGGACGTTGGCCTATCTGGATGAAGAATTCTCGATCGAACTCATTCGGATAGGCCAATGTCGATGGCCGAACGGAGTGGGCGCAGGCTCGCCGGTGGGGACCGGCTCAGCCGGTCGGGGTCGGCGACGGCGACGGCGCCGGCTGCGGCTGCGGCGCCAGCGACAGCCCGTAGATCTGGTCCAGCACCGTGGGCAGCAGTGCCTGGGCCGTGGTCCGCCCGTCCGGCGCCACGGTCAGGTTCGTCCAGATCACCAGCGTCACGTCGTTGTGCACGTCGTGCCCCATGAATGAGTTGAAGCCCGGCAGCTCGCCGCCGTGGTAGTACATCGCGGCGTTCGGGGCGAACCGCTGGTAGGAGATGCCGTACCCGTACTTCTGCCCGTCGGGTCTGGCCGGGTCCTCGACCTGCGGGCTGTCCCGCCACTGCCGCTGGAACACGGCGTTCAGGACCTTGCCCGTCACCAGCGCCTTGATCCAGGTGGCCAGGTCGGCCGCGGTCGAGATCGCACCACCGGCCGCGGTGGCGTACGACGGGTTCTGGTGGGTGTAGTCGATCGGCCGCAGCGTGCCGGCCCGCGCCGCGGCCTGCACGTCCGCCGGGTACGGCTTGTCGACCAGGGCATAGGCGCTGCCGCCGTACATGTAGCCGTGCGCGTAGGGCGCGGGCAGCGACACGTCGGTCGCCGCGGGCAGCGACGTCTGCGCCAGCCCGAGCGGACCGAACAGCCGGTCCTCGAACTGTGCCTTGAGCGGCCGCCCGCCCGCCTCCTCCGCGGCCAGGCCGAGCAGGGCGTAGTTGGTGTTGCTGTACTCGTAGTCCGCGTCCGGCGCGAAGTTCGGCGGCCGCTGGAACGCGATGGCGAGCATCTCCTGCGGCGTCCAGACCCGCCCCAGGTCGGCATCCATGGCGGAGGCGAGTTCGGGCGCGTTGGTGTAGCCGTACAGCCCGCTGCGCATCTTCAGCAGGTCGGCGATGGTGATGTTCTCGCCGTTGGGCACGTCCGGCACGTAGGCGGACACCGGGTCGCTGAACTTCAGCCTGCCGTCCTGGGCGAGCAGCGTGATCAGCGCCGCGGTCATCGTCTTGGTGTTCGAGGCGATCCGGAAGTGGGTGTCGAGCGCCGGTGGTGTCCGCGCCCCGATGTCGGTGGTTCCGACGATCGCCTGGTGCGTCCCCTCTGGTGTGCGGATCAGGACCACTGCCCCGGGCACCATCATCTCCTTGGTGGCGGCTTCCACCGCGGCCCGGAGCGAGGCCTGGTCGATGGGTGGCAGCGCGCTGCGCTCCGCCACGGGGCCATGGCGCGGCCGGATGCCGGTGACTGCGGCACGGCGGCGAGCGGGCAGCCGGCGACCAGAACGGCGACACAGGCTGCGGACCATGCGAAACCACGGCTGCGCGCACGCCGGCCGTCTCCCGCCCTGAGCATCGTCCTCATCGGCTATCACGGCTTTCGTGCCGAGCGGCGATGGAGACCCTGCTCGGCGGGGTGCGGAAATAGTGATAAATCTACACAATCTTACCAGCGGTCCCGAGGTATGGAGCGGTTCCGCGCCCATCGGCCCGCGCCGGTTCCGGTGGGCTGGGTGCCTCGGAGATGCCTTTCGGTCTGCGTGAGCATGCTGTGATCTGCACCACCTACCGGCGCCCGTGGAAATCATCCGATGGTCGGGGGATTTGATGACAGGCGTGACCTCGACTTTCGCCGCAACCCCGACCGCGCCCGGCGACCTGATGACCGGCGCGCAACGGCTGCGGCTGGTGCTCGTGCTCGGCTCGCTCATCGCCATCGGCCCGCTGACCATCGACATGTACCTGCCGGCGCTGCCCGCCATCACCGACGCGATGAGCACCACCTCCACGGCGGTGCAGCTCACGCTCACCGGCACCCTGGCAGGCCTCGGGCTGGGCCAGCTCCTGATCGGCCCGCTCTCCGACGCGTACGGGCGGCGCCGACCGCTGATCTACGGGCTCGCCCTGCACGTCATCGCCTCGGCCCTGTGCGTGGTGGCGCCCGACGTCGCGACGCTCAGCGCGCTGCGCGTGCTGCAGGGCTTGGGCGTCGCCGCGTCCTCCGTGGTGGCCATGGCCGTCGTGCGCGACCTGTTCAGCGGCTCGGAGTTCGCCCGCCTCTTCTCCCGGCTGATGCTCGTCATGGGCGCGGCGCCGGTGCTCGCGCCGACGCTGGGCGGGGCGGTGCTGCGCTGGACGCAGTGGCGGGGCGTGTTCGTCGTGCTGGCCGCGTTCGGGATCGTGCTGACCCTAGTGGCCATGTTCGGCCTGCGCGAGACCCTGCCCGTGGAGCGGCGGCGCTCCGGCGGGGCGGCCGGCACGCTGCGGACGTACGGCGAGCTGCTGCGCGACCGCACGTTCGTCGGGCTGGTGCTGGTCGCCGGCCTAGCCATGGCGGCGCTGTTCGCCTACGTCGCCGGTTCCTCGTTCGTGATGCAGGGACAGTACGGGCTGGACGAGCAGCAGTTCGCCGTCGCGTTCGGCGCGGGCGCGGCCGGGCTGATCGGCGCGACCCAGCTCAACGTCCAGCTGCTGCGGCGCTACACCCCGCAGCGGATCCTGGTCGGCGCGCTCGCGGGCGGCACCGCGGCCGGGGTGCTGCTGGTGGGGTTCGCGGCCACCGGGCTCGGCGGGTTGCCCGCGCTGCTGGCGGGCCTGTGGGCGGTCCTCGCCGCCGGAGGGCTCGCGCTGCCCAACGCGCCCGCGCTCGCGATGTCCCGCCACGGCGAGGCGGCGGGCACGGCCGCGGCCCTGCTGGGCGCGGTGCAGTTCGGGGTCGGGGCGGTGGCGGCGCCGATGGTCGGCGTGCTCGGGGCGGACGCGGTGGCGATGAGCACGGTGGTCCTCGCCGGGATGGCCGCCGCGCTGCTCATCGCCGTGCCCGTGGTGCGCGCGGCCCGGTTCGCGGACGCGCCGGTCGTGCCGGAGCCCGTCCACGTCGGCTGAGGACACCGCGGCCGGGTCAGGGCTGCTGGAAGTCGCGGGTCTCCCAGATGCGCTTGGTCAGGTAGTCCCGGACCCGGCCGACGTACTGCTCGCCCGGGGCGGTGTGCCAGCGGCCGGAGAACCAGCGGCCCACGCAGCCCCACGCGTCGCCTGCCGCGTACTGCCGGCCGCGTTCGACCGTGTTGAGCCACGTCTCCCTGCCCTCGAAGCAGCTGCGCCAGACGGCGTACGCCAGGTCCGCGCTCATCGCGGTGGACCGCATCGCACCGGGGAACGCGCTCTTCATGTACGGGTACCGGTTCTGCAGGATGCCGTGGCTCTGCGGGCACTTGCCCGCCTGCCCGTCCACGCCGAGACCGTGCCCCGGCGGGCAGGCGGCGGCGTCGGTGTCGAAGTCGCCGAGGGTGGGCTGGCGCCACCAGCTCTCGATCGCGGCCTGCGCCTTGACGATGTCCTCGTCGACGCCCCACTTGCAGGCGGCCCAGCGCAGGATCTCCTCGGTGGTGCCGGTGAACTGCCCGTCGATGCGCCGGGCCAGCGCCGCGCCGTCGCCGAAGGCGGCCGGGTCGACCCGGTGGCCGGTGGTCCGGTTGGCCGTGCGGTTGACGCCCTTGCTCTCCTTCTTCGGGCGGGCGCGCACCCAGGCCGCGCACTGGCTGCCCGAAGGCAGCTTCGACCCGGGCTTCAGCGTCGTGAAGCGGCTCGGGGCGGCCGCCTTCGACGCGCTCGGCTTGGTGCTGACACTCGGGGCGGCCGTGGGGGTCGGCGCGGCCGTCGCGGGCGACCCGGTCGGCGGCACGGCCGAGGCGTTCTCCCCGGCCGGCACCGCGGCGGCCTGGCCGCCCGGCTCGGCGGCTGTGGCGCAGCCCGACAGGACGATCACAACGGCGGCCACCGCGATCAGGCGTCGGGCTGCTTTCGGAGTACCGGCTTGCCGCATGGTCCCGGACGCTAGGGCGGGCTTGCGGCGAAGTCAATCCGGGTCACCGCAGCGCGGGCAGCCAGTCGGGCAGCGGCGCGGAGTCGCCGATCGTCACGTCGTAGTCGGCGGCGATTCGCCACGCCCCGGACTCGAACAGCATCCGGTAGAACGTGTAGTAGTGGAACCCGTTGGCCAGCCCCAGCACGGCCTCGCCGCCGGTGTCCCGCTTGACGGCCAGGCACCACTGCTCGGTCACCTTCGGCCCGCATGCCGCGATCTTCGACTTCTGCAGCCGGTTGAACGCCGCGACCGGGTCCTCCCGCTCGGCGCCCTCCACCTTCTGGCCGGTGGCGTCCAGCCACTCCTGCACCAGCGCGAAGAGATCCTTGTCCACGGTGAACGGCTGCGCGCCGTCGGCGGCGACGGTGAGGCTGCCGTCCGGCTGGCGGGTCACCTTGCCGCCCCCGGCGACCGCCCACTTCACGCGCTCGAACCGCTGCACGAACGTGCGCCAGTCGCCGTAGGGGTCGACCCAGCGCTCCCGGGGCGGCTCCGGGTAGACGTCCCCGCCGGCGAGGTGCAGGTACATGTCGTCGACGAAGTGCTCCGCGCCCTGCCAGTACCGGTGCTCGGGGTGCGAGTCGGTGTAGTTGTAGGTGCCGATCAGGGGTCCGGTGGTGAGCCAGTTGGCGGTCTGGTACCGGTACGGCGGCGGCACCGGCTGGGTCGGCGTGGCGCCGTCGGGCATCAGGACCGCCTCGAACGAGCCGCCCGCCGCGTCGACGGCCGTGAACTTCTTGTTCGGCTTGACCGCCGCGTCCTGGAACTCCGCGGGCTGGTGGTACTTGGCCAGCCCGTCCTCCCACAGCAGCCAGGTCACGCCGGCCTTGTCGACGTACTCGTGCCGTTCGGCGTGGTAGGCGAAGTCGGGCGAGGCGCCGTCGCGCGGGGTCAGCTCGCCGGCGGGGTACATCGAGTACAGGTAGACCCGGCCGAGGTGCCAGTTGAAGCGGGTGTTGTCGACGGGCGCGGAGACCAGCCGCCACGCCCCGGACGGCACGTCGTGTCCGGCTTCGCGGGCCAC
The DNA here is from genome assembly GCF_040675365.1 of Catellatospora sp. NPDC049609. NCBI lineage: Bacteria > Bacillati > Actinomycetota > Actinomycetes > Micromonosporales > Micromonosporaceae > Catellatospora > Catellatospora sp. NPDC049609. The sequence goes on from NZ_JBFAOU010000011.1 coordinate 73,940, forward strand.
TTCGGCGAGTGTGTCGTAGAACGGCTCGACCCACGTCGCCGGCTTGCAGCCGAGCCGCTTGACGGCGTTCTCCAGCTCTCGGGCCAGCCCGGCGTCGACGGACATGTCCGGGCGTACCGTGGCCGGGTCCTTCTTGGCCGCGTCGAGGGCCTTGGTGATGGTGTCCCGCTCGGCCGTCACGTAGGCCTTGGCGAGCGCGGGGCAGTCCTTGGCGTCGCGCAGCGGCGCCGGGTCCGGGGCCGGGTCCGCGGACTTGCCGGTGCACCCGGCAGCGACCAGGGCGAGCAGGGCCAGGGTTGCGGTGAGGTTCACTTTGGACGGCACCGGTGCCATGTTAGTGAACGCCGGCGCACCCCGATGGGAGGCGGGTCGGCCGGTCGCCGTCTGCGGGATGAGTGAAGCCGTTCACCCGCCCCAGATCGCCGCTGCCCACTCGGGATGGTCGATGAACGGGTTGCGGTTGCCCTGCCAGCTGTCGAAGATGACCTGGTTGCGCCGCTTCTCGAAGGCGTCCGGCGGGTCCTGCTGGTGCCACTGCAGCAGCACCGACAGCTTGCCCAGGTACGGCACCGAGCCGTTGCCGGTCACGTTGTTCATCTCCAGGTTGGGCCAGCCGTCGCCGCCCTCGTACCGGATCGCCATGTACATGATCATGCGGGCGACGTCGCCCTTGACCGCGTTGCGCGGCTCCCACGAGTCGGCGTCGGTGTAGTTGCCGGGCGCCTCGGCCGCCGCCGACCCGCCGAGGTCGAAGTCCTTGTTGCCGCGGTTGGCGTTGACCGTCACGTCCTCCGGCCGCAGGTGGTGCAGGTCGGTGCCCGGACCAGCCGAGGTGCCGAAGTCGCCGTGCGACTGGGCCCAGACGTGCTCGCGGTTCCAGTCGTCGACGCCGCCGCCGTTGGTCGTCTTACTTTGCGAGCGTCCGCTGTAGAGCAGGATGACGTTGTTCGCGTTGTTCGGGTCCTGGTCGGTCTGCTTCAGCGCGTCCCACACCTGGGCGTAGCTGACCGTCCGCTGCACCCGGATGATGCCGTGCAGCGCGCTGCGCAGCGCGGTCCCGGTCTTGCCGATCGCGCTCGCGTAGTACGTCGGGTCGTACGGCCCGCCCGGCGCGGTCGGGCTCGCCGAGGGCGACGGCGGCGTGCCGGTGAGGCTCATCGCGGTCGGGTCCTTGAGCCCGCCGTGCGAGAAGTACGCGGTCAGCGTCCCGGTGACGGTCACCGAGCGGCCCATCAGCCCGGGGTTGGTCCGCAACCCGAAGGCGCTGCGGTAGGCGGCCGTGACCTGCACGTACAGCATCCGTGAGGTGCTGGTCTCGGCGACCGTGTCGGCGATGGCGATGGCGGTGTCGCCGGTGAACCCGGACTTGATGACCGTGTCGGTGGCGGTCGGCTGCCCGACGATGAAGCCGGTGACCGCCGCCGAATGGCCGTCCTGGGCGGACAGTGCGGCGGCGACCGTCAGCGGGGCGGCGGCGGAGGCCGACATGGTGGCGGCACCGGTGGTGACCGTGACGACGGCGACGAGCGCCATACCCAGCCGCCGCGCGCCGACAGTGGCCAGCATCGATGCCATCATGAACAGAAATGCTACGGGTTGCGGAGCGCTGACTGAAGTGGCGGATCGCGCCGGTCGCTCTAGTGGGCGGGGTGTGCCGGCAGCCAGTGCGGCGAAACGCCGCGACAATCTGCCTGCGACCGCCGGGGCTGGCCGTGTGCGACGATGCCACCCGTTTCTCCGACATGGACAGACGAGGACAGCTGATGAATCTGGGTCAGGCGCTCGACACCGTGCACCGACGGCTTCAGCTTCCCGGGAGTAGCACGGCCGCACTGGCGGCGTCCGTCAATGCGAAAGTCGGGCACGACGAGACGTTGGCCGAAGTGCCGGCGCTGGACACCGGTGTCACCGTACGGGTGGCTGACGTGCTGCAACGGCTGGCCGTCGCCACCGCGCCACTGGTCGATCGAGATGTGTACGAGGTGCATCGACACTGGGGTCTGATGCGCTATCTGGGCCTGTTCGCGCCCCAGGCCACAGACGATCCCGCAGCCACCGCGCTCCACGGGTGGAGGCGTCGGCGGGCGATGTGACTGTTCGCGGCACGCGTAGTGTCGTCTCGCTGCCGGGTGGCGAGCTGGAGATGGTTCTCGGCGTCGAAGCGGGTGTCGACGACGCGCTGACCCGGGGTGTGCCGTCCGAGATCCTGGCCGCACAGGAGCGTGTGGCGATGCGGCGATCGACGCGAGTGGACCCGGATGCACGGGCTGGAGATGACGTGGTCGCGATCGGCGACGACGGCTCTGCCCTGGTCCTGCGACCGCTCTGAACACCGAGGCGGAAGTCGTGAGGCGTGACGCGGGTGTGGGCCGTGGATGTCGTTCCGATGGGGAGCGGCCCTAGCCGTCGGGGCAGTCGTCCACACCGTAGGAGACCGGCCGCCAACCGCCGTAGTCTGCCCGAGCGCTCAGCTCGTCGGCCTCGCGGGCGGCGCGCACCAGCTGGCGGGTGGTGCGGCGGACCGCGGCCAGCAACACCTCTCCGACATGGTGGCAGAGCAGGGCGCGGTGCTCCAGGGGCCGCATCGGTTCACCGGCGAGTGCCGCCAGGTCCGCCAGGCGCCAGCCCAGCGGTCCGGCCATGGCCCGGAGCTGGAACAGCTGCTGCCAGCCGCCACCCAGCAGCCCGCGGACGGTGCTGATGGACAGCCCGACGAACGGGAACTCCCGCAGCCCCAGACCCCGGTTGCGCATGAGTCCGTCGAGCACGGCAGGAAACGGGTTCGGATCCGACACGTCGCGGGCGGGGCGGGATGCGGGTGCCGCGCCCTCGTCCGGCATGCCGGCCAGGAACCCGGTCAGGGCAGCGAGCTGCGGGTGGCCGCAGTACGTCACGCGGTAGACGAACTCGCCCACGACGTCGCTGTCGCGCTCCGGTGGCAGCAGCTCCCCTGGCACCGCGTGTCCCGCGACCACGAGCACGTCGGCCAGCGGCAGGCCGAGCTGGACCGCCAGGCCTTCCAGCCGTGGCCGGTCATGGCCCGCGCCGTTGGCCAGCAGGTCGCGCAGCAGCTCGGTCCGGGTCACAGGGGACACCATAGGCGACCGTGACGTCACATCTGCTGGGGGAGCGGGCCGGTGGACTCGCGGACGACCAGGCGGCAGGGCTGGCGGATGACGCCGGAGCTGGGGGTGCCGTCCAGGGCGGAGAACAGGTGCATGACGGCGGTCGCGCCGAGCTGCTCCAGGTTCAGGTCCACGGTGGTCAGCGGCGGGCGGCAGTCGGCGGCCATCTCCTCCCAGTTGTCGTAGCCGACCACGGCCACGTCGTCGGGCACCCGGCAGCCGTGCTCCTGCAACGCCTGCGCGGCGCCGGCCGCGATCTGGTCGTTGCCGCAGAAGATCGCGTCGATCTCCGGGTGCGCGGTGATGAGCATCCGGGCGGCGTGCCGCCCCCAGCGCTGCGACCACTCGCCGTAGAGCGGCTCGCCGCCGACCAGCGACAGCCCCGACTCGGCGAGCACGGCCTGCAGGCCGGTGACGCGGTCGCGGGCGGCGCGGTAGCTCTGCGGGCCGGTGATGTGGGCGATGTGGCGCCGGCGCAGCCCGACCAGGTGCTCCATGGCCAGGCGGGCGCCGCCCTCGTCGTCGGCGAGCACGGACAGGTCGCCGGAGTCGGTGGACTGGCCGTACACGTACACGACGGGCACGGGGATGTCGCGGCTGAGCGACGGGCGCAGGTCGTTGCTGTCGCCGAGGATGATGAACCCGTCGACCTGGCGGGCGAGCAGGGTGCGGATGTAGTGCTGGCGGCGGATGGCGTCGCCGCGGGCGTCGCACAGCAGCACGGACATCTGCTCGTTGCCGAGAGCGTTTTCGGCGCCGAGCAGGATGGGGATGGAGAAGCGCCCGCCGAGCTCGTCGGTGAGCAGGCCGATGGTGCGCGTACGCCCGGAGATCAGCCCGCGGGCCAGCACGTTGGGCTGGAAGCTGAGCTGGTTCGCCGCTTGCAGGACGCGCAGCCGGGTGTCGGGCGCGACCTCGCCGCGCGCGTTGAGCGCCTTGGACGCGGTGGCCACGGAGACGCCGGCCAGCCGTGCCACGTCGGTGAGGGTCACCGACGTCGATCGCCGCCTACCCACGGAAAGCCTTTCGCTCGAATTTCGAGAACGTGTCGGACTGTACGCCGCGTGCCCTGCCACGGCTAGAGGCGATCCACGTTATCGAGATGTAATGGAGCGGCCATCTTGCCGAAAAGGTTTTCGGCGTCCACAGTGGCTCCAACGTCGAAGTGACCGCGGTCACGAGATTTACGTTGGAGGCGGAGATGACGGTGACGGCGCGGACCGCCGACCTCACCGGAGGTCGGCCCGTGGTGCCGTCGCGAGGAGTCCTGCGACCGCTGGGCCTGAGCGAGGTTCGGATCACGGGGGGCTTCTGGGCGCAGCGGCAGCAGACGAACGGGCGCGCCACGCTCGACCACGGTCGGGAGTGGATGGACAAGCTCGGCTGGACGGGCAACTTCACCGCCGAGGTTGGCCGGGGCAGCGCGGAGCGGCGCGGCCGGGAGTTCTCCGACTCCGAGGTGTACAAGCTGGTCGAGGCGATGTCGTGGGAGACCGGGCGGCAGGCCGACCCGGCCCGCGAGCGCGAGGTCGCCGAGCTGGTCGCGATGATCGCCGGGGCGCAGGCGCCCGACGGCTACCTGCACACCGCGTACGGGCGGCCCGGCCAGCGGCCCCGCTACGGCGACCTGGCCTGGGGCCACGAGCTCTACTGCACCGGGCACATGCTGCAGGCGGCGGTGGCCCGGGCGCGGGCCGGCGGCAGCGACGACCTGCTGGCGGTGGCCCGGCGCGCGGCCGACCACGTGTGCGAGGAGTTCGGGCCGGCCGGGCGCGACGCGGTCTGCGGCCACCCGGAGGTCGAGCCGGGCCTGGTCGAGCTGTTCCGGGTGACGGGGGAGCAGCGCTACCTGGAGCAGGCGGCGCTGTTCGTGGCCCGGCGTGGGCGGCGCACGCTGCCGCCGCACGAGTTCGGCTGGAGCTACTTCAGCGACGACATCCCGGTCCGCGAGGCGAAGGTGCTGCGCGGGCACGCTGTTCGGGCGCTCTACCTGGCCGCGGGCGTGGTCGACGTGGCCGTCGAGACCGGCGACGACGAGCTGCTGGAGACGGTGGCGGCGCAGTTCGACCGGACGCTGGCCCGGCGCACCTACCTGACCGGCGGCATGGGCTCGCGGCACCAGGACGAGGCGTTCAGCGACGACTTCGTGCTCCCGGCCGACCGGGCGTACTCGGAGACCTGTGCGGGCATCGCGGCGATCATGGTGGCCTGGCGGCTGATGCTGGCCACCGGGCGTGAGCGCTACGCCGACGTCATCGAGCGCATCCTCTACAACGTGGTGGCCACCGCGATCGGCGACGACGGCCGCTCCTTCTTCTACGCCCACACGCTGCACCAGCGGTCGCTGACCGCGGTGCTGCCCGACGACGTGGAGCAGCTCGGCTTCGGCGGCGGCCCGCGCGCGCCGTGGTTCGAGGTCTCCTGCTGCCTGGCCAACACGGCCCGCACGCTGGCGGCACTGTCGACGTACGTGGCCTCGGTCGACGCCGACGGGCTGCGGGTGCACCAGTTCGCCGACGCCGACATCGACACGACGCTGGCCGACGGACGCCGGGTGGGCCTGCGCATGCGCACCGGCTACCCCGACGACGGCACGGTCGGCATCGAGATCCTCGCGGCCGAGCCCGGCCCGTGGACGCTCGCGCTGCGGCTGCCGTCGTGGGCCGCCGGGGCGAGCGTCACCGTCAACGGCGAGCCGCACCCGGCCACGGGGGAGCGGGTGCAGGTCCGGCGCGACTTCGCCGTCGGCGACCGGGTCGTGCTGGCGCTGCCGATGCGGCCCCGGTTCACCCGGCCGGACCCGCGCATCGACGCGGTGCGCGGCTGCGTCGCCGTCGAGCAGGGCCCGCTGGTGCTCTGCGCGGAGTCCGTCGGCGGCGCGCTGGACCTGGACGCGCTGCGGGTCGACGCCGGCACCGACCCGGCCGCCGAGGGCGGCGTGACGGTGCGCGGCCTCACCGAGGAGCTGCCCGAGCAGCCCTGGCCGTACGCCGACGCGGGGCCGGTCGGCCGGCGCACCGCGCTGGACGTGCCGCTGGTTCCCTACCACCGCTGGGCCCGCAGTGGACCGTCCACGATGCGGGTCTGGCTGCCCATCGCATGAACGAACATCAGACGCTCTCATCGCAACCGAACCACCACCGCACCAATCCGCTCCACTGCTCATCCGCATACCGATGGAAGGAGAGATTGTGAGATCTAGAGGGCTTCGGGCGCTGGCCGTGTCGGCGGCGGCCCTGCTGGTCGCGGCCGTCGCCGCCTGCGGCAGTGACGAGCCGGCGGGTCCGGGCGCGTCGGGCACCGCGGGTGTCGACGACGGCGCGCAGCTGACGCTGTGGACCCGTGCCGCGACCGAGTCGGTGTCGAAGGCGTACGCCGACGCGTACAACGCCACGCACAAGAACAAGGTGACCGTCACGTCCTACCCGAACGAGGAGTACCCGGCGAAGCTGGCCTCGGCGGCGGGCGCGAAGGCGCTGCCGGACCTGTTCGGCGCGGACGTGGTGTTCGCGGCGCAGTACGCCTCGCAGGGCCTGTGGACCGACGTCACCGAGCGCCTGGCGGCCAGCGGCCTGAAGGACAAGGTGTCGCCCGGGCACCTCAACGCCGGCACCTGGGAGGGCAAGAACTACGCCGTCCCGCACACCGTCGACATGTCGGTGATGCTCTACAACAAGGATCTCTACACCAAGGCGGGGCTGGACCCGGAGAAGGGCCCGACGTCGCTGAAGGAGTTCGCCGAGCACGCCCGCAAGATCGACAAGCTGGGCGGTGACGTCAACGGCACCTACTTCGGCGGCAACTGCGGCGGCTGCGTCGAGTTCACCTTCTGGCCCTCGGTCTGGGGCGCCGGCGGCGACGTGCTCGACGCCAAGGGCGAGACCGCCAAGGTCGACTCCAAGGAGATGGCCGACGTCTTCGCGCTCTACCGCGCCCTGTACGACGAGGGCGTGGCCGCCCCGGCGTCCAAGGACGAGGCCGGTCCGACCTGGCTCGGCGCGCTGCAGAGTGGCAAGATCGGCATCGCCCCCGGGCCGTCGGTGTGGCTGGGCCTCATCGAGGAGAAGGGCGTCAAGATGGGCGTCGCCCCGATCAGCGGTCCCGACGGCGGCGACTCCACCTTCATCGGCGGCGACGCCATCGGCATCGGCGCCACCAGCACCAAGGCCGCCCAGGCGTGGGACTTCCTGCTGTGGACCATGTCCGAGGAGGCCCAGGTCGAGGTCGTGGCCAAGGGCAAGGGCGTGCCGATCCGCACCGACCTGGCGTCGAACAAGTACTCCTCGGCCGACCCGCGCATCGTGCTGATCAACAGCCTGGTCGCCAAGGGCCGCACGCCGTACGCGAAGAACTTCAACGCGTCCTTCAACGACCCGCAGAGCCCCTGGCTGCAGACGGTCCGCGGGGCGCTGTTCGGTGACGCCGCCAAGTCGCTGTCCGACGGCAACACCGCGATCACCAAGTCACTCCAGCAAGGCTGACCGTTCCGGCCCGGCCGCCGCCTCCCACCGGTGGCCGGGCCCCTCACCGGACCCGGAGACGAGCAGATGTCGACGCTCACCCCGCCCCGCAGCGGACCGGCCCGCCCGCTGCCCGCCCCGCGCGACGCCGGCCCGGCGCCCCGGCGGATCCAGCGCAGCGCCGCCCGCGGCCGGGCCCTGCTCGGCGCGCTCTACGCGCTGCCCACCGCCGTCATGGTCGGCCTGTTCTTCCTGGTGCCGCTGGTGCTGGTCGGCTGGATGTCGCTGCACCGCTGGCCGCTGCTGGGTGCGCCGACCATGAACGCCCCGGCCAACTACACCCGCATCGGCGACAACGAGCTGGTCAGCTCGGCGGTCTGGTTCACCGTCAAGTACACGGTGCTGATGACGGTGCTGCTGTTCGCCGTCGCGTTCGGGCTGGCCCTGCTGGTGCAGCAGCGCCGCCGCGGGGTCGGGTTCTTCCGCACGGCGTTCCTGCTGCCCATGGCCGTCGGCTTCGCCAGCGCCTCGCTGCTGTTCCTCGGCCTGCTGTCCGACGAGATCGGCCCGGTCAGCGACCTGCTGCGCGCGCTCGGTGTCATCGACGGCTACGTCTCGTGGACCTCCGGCAGCTCCGGCACCGCGCTCGCCTCGGCGATCGTGCTGGTGCTGTGGCGCTTCGCCGGGTTCAACATGCTGATCCTGCTCACCGGGCTGCAGGCGATCCCGCTGGAGGTGTACGAGGCGGCCCGCATCGACGGCGCGAGCCGCTGGCAGACCTTCCGCCGGGTCACCCTGCCGCTGATGCGCCCGACCATCGCGCTGGTGCTCACCATGATGATCACCGGCTCGCTGCTGGCGTTCGACCAGTTCTGGATCCTCACCCGGGGCGGGCCGGACAACAGCACCACCTCGCTGGTGATGGTGATCTACCGCGAGGCGTTCATCCGGCTCGACCTCGGCTCCGCCGCCGCGATCTCGGTGGCCCTGCTGGCCGTGCTCGTCGTCTTCAACGTCATCCAGCTCGGCGTGCTGCGCCGGCGCTCCTAGGAGAGGCACCATGACCAGGTCATCCGCAATGAGCCGGTGGAGCTACTACGTCACCGGCACCGCGCTGGCGATCCTGTTCCTGTCGCCGCTGCTGTGGAGCGGCTGGGCGTCGCTGCGCACCGGCACCGGCTTCGGGCTGGAGAACTACGACCGGCTGTTCACCTCCGACAACGGCATCCGGCCGCACCACGTGCTGAACAGCCTCACCGTCAGCGCGCTCACCGTCGGCGGCACGCTGCTGGTGGCCACCCTCGGGGGCTACGCGTTCGGCAGGTTCCGCTTCCCCGGCCGCGACGTGCTGTTCCTGCTGACCCTGGCGATCCTGATGGTGCCGTACGCGACGATCCTGATCGCGCTGTACGTGCTGCTCGGCTGGATCGGCCTGCAGGACAGCCTGGTCGGCCTCAGCCTCGTGCTGATCATGTTCCAGCTGCCGTTCTCGATCTTCATGATGCGCAACTCGTTCGAGGCCGTGCCGCGCGAGCTGGAGGAGTCGGCGCAGGTCGACGGGTGCAGCAGCGTCTCCACGCTGACCCGGATCATGCTGCCGGCGGTCAGGCCGGGACTGGTCACCGTCGGGCTGTTCGCGTTCCTGACCTCGTGGAGCGAGTTCTTCGCCCCGCTGATCCTGCTGAACTCGACCGACACCTTCACCACCACCCTGGCCGTGGTCAACATGCGCACCGCCAGCCACGGCTCCATCGACTACGCCGCACTGGAGGCGGGGGTGGTCTTCATGGCCGTGCCCTGCCTGCTGCTGTTCGCCTTCATGCAGCGCAGCTACGTACGCGGATTCACCTCCGGCGCGCTGAAGGGCTGAACGGCTCCCACCGACTCTCACCGCACCCGTCCCACACGGAAAGGGCCCGACCGATGAAGCTGCCCGGTCGCGTCCGCACCGCCTACCCGGCGGACGCGGCCGGGCCCTACCGGCTCTCACCGCGCGTCATCCACGACCGTCCCCCTATGTGGAGGTGAACCCCCATGCCAGTGCTCGCAAAGGCACTGCGTACGCGCACCAGGCGCAGCAGCCTGGCACTCGGCCTGTCCGCCGTGCTCGCCGCAGGAGTGATCGCCGTTCAGGCGCAGTCCCCGGCGTACGCGGCGCAGCCCATCGGCTTCCCCACGTTCAGCGGCCCGGCCATCCCGGCCCCGCCCGTGGGCTACACCACCGGCAACATGATGCAGGCCATCTACAACGCGGAGTCGGGCGGCACCGACTTCTGGATGGACCGGCTGCTCGCCCGCCCCGGCAACGACCCCGCCGGCACCTGGCTGATGACCCGCGGCCGGGCGCTGTACCTCAAGACGCACACCCCGGGCACGCTCGGCTTCGCCGGGCAGGCCGCGTACTGGGAGAGCATCAACAACGGCAACGCCTACACCATCGCCGTCACGCCCGGCACGTTCACCGAGCAGGTGGGCTCGCGCTGGCAGGCGCCCAGCCACTGGCGCAGCGTGCACACCAGTGGCTCGATCACGATCAACCAGACGAAGTTCATCACCGACAACAACGTCGCGGTGACGAACCTGTCGATCACCAACAACGGCGGCAGCTCCACCACGCTGCAGCTGCGGGCCACCTCGCCGTTCGCCACCTCCGGCAGCGGCAACGAGCTGACCGGCCAGGTCAACGCGTACAACAACCTGACCACGATCTACCCGCGGCTGTCCGGTGACAGCTTCACGGTCAGCAGCGGCGGGCTCAACCGGTCGGTGACCATCGCGGCGGGCGCCACGGTGACCGCGAAGGTCGTCATGGGCTTCGTCACCAACGAGATCCCGGCCTCGCTGAGCGAGTACAACACGTACAAGGGGTACACCAACGCCACCGCGTTCGCCACGCACGTGCGGGCGTACAACCTGTGGTGGGCGCAGAACGTGCCCTACCTCGACGTGCCGGACGGGGCGATCAAGAAGAACATCTACTACCGCTGGTGGCTGATGCGCTTCAACCACCTCGACGCCGACATCCCGGGGCAGACGTTCCAGTTCCCGATCTCGACCGAGGGCGTGCTGGGCTACAACAACGCCATCGTGCTCACCCAGTCGATGCACATCGACGACCTGAAGTACCTGCGCAACCCGATCTACGGCTTCGGTGACTGGGTCAGCGCGGGGCAGGTCTCCAAGGGCGGCCGGTTCGTGGACAACCCGGGCGACCCGGAGAACTGGTCCAACAGCTACATCCAGTACATCGCCGAGGCGGCCTGGAAGAGCTACCAGATCCACGGCGGCCAGCCGGGCATCGTGCAGAACCTGGCCAAGTACGCCGAGGGTGACGTCAAGGGGCAGCTGGCCTACTACGACACCAACAACAACAAGATCATCGAGTACGACTGGGGCGCGCTGACCGGCAACGACGCCGACGCGGTGTCGTTCCACTACCGGTCCGGCCGGATGGACCGCACCGAGGGCGCGTACCAGTACAGCGGGGCCAGGGCCGCCGCGGCCGCGTACGCGCTGCTGGGCAACACCGCCAAGGCGAACGAGATGAACACCCTCGCCACCGACATCGGCAACGCCCTGACCAACGTGCTGTGGAACCCCAGCCGGCAGCTGTTCGAGCACCGCTACCCGGACGGGACCTTCAACCCGTGGAAGGAGATCAACAACTACTACCCGTTCGCGGTCGGCGCGATCCCGAACACCACGACCTACAAGCAGGCGCTGCGGCTGTTCGACGACGCGGCGCAGTACCCGATCTTCCCGTTCTACACCGCCAACCAGGCGGACAAGGCGGCCTCGGGCACCGGCAGCAACAACTTCTCCACCATCAACTCCACGGTGCAGTTCCGGCTGCTGTCGTCGGTGCTGCGCAACTACCCGAACCAGTGGATCACCTCCGACTGGTACAAGAAGCTGCTCTACTGGAACGTCTGGGCGCAGTACATCAACGGCAACACCCAGTACCCCGACGCCAACGAGTTCTGGGCGGACTGGAACGGCAGCTCCATCACGTACCGGTCCTGGATCCACCACAACATCCTGGGCAGCAGCAACTGGACCGTGATCGAGGACGTGGCGGGCCTGCGCCCGCGCACCGACGCGCAGGTGGAGCTCAGCCCGATCAACATCGGCTGGACCCACTTCACCGTCAACAACCTGCGCTACCGCAACAGCGACCTGACCATCGTCTGGGACGACCCGGCCGACGGCATCGTGCGCTACAGCGGCGTGCCGGAGGGCTACTCGATCTTCGTCAACGGCACGCGCCGGGCCACCATCAACCAGCTCGCGCCGATGACGTACAACCCGGCCACCGGCGCGGTCAGCACCGGCGCCACGGTCACCTACAGCAGCGCGGCGACCTCCATGCAGGCTCCCGCGCAGGTCGTGCACACCGAGGCCCGCATGGTGGACATGATGGCCAAGGCCGGCGTCGACCTGACCGCGAACCTCACCAACCTGGCCGCCCTGGGCACCGCCACCGCCTCGCACACCGGTTCGGGCTCCACCGTGGCCGGGGCGCGCGACGGCTACCCGATCAACGAGCCCTTCTGGGGCGCCGGCGGTTCGGCCAACAGCCAGGACTGGTACGAGGTCAACTTCGGCTCGGCGCAGACCTTCAACGAGGTCCGGCTGTACTTCAAGGACAGCCGGCCGGCCAGTGCCACCTACCGGGCGCCGTCGGCGTACGACATCCAGTACCACAACGGCAGCACCTGGGTGACCGTGCCGAGCCAGGTCAAGAGCCCGTCCGCACCGCGGGCCAACTACAACGTGGCCACCTTCGGGGCGGTCAACGCGCAGCGGGTCCGCGTGCTGGCCACCAACGCCTCGGGCGCGAAGACCGGTCTCACCGAGATCAAGATCTTCAACCGGGGCGGCGTCCAGCCGCCGGACCCGCCGAGCAACCTGGCCCTGTCCGCCTCGCCGGTGTGCTCGTACACCTCGTCGTGGGAGAGCTGCGCGGCGATCAACAACGGTGACGAGCCGACCAGCTCGAACTACGGCGGCTCCAACCAGGGCAACCGCTGGGGCACCTGGCCGGAGACCGGCACCCAGACCGCCGAGCTGCAGTGGGGTTCGGCGCAGACGGTCAGCCGGGCGCAGGTGTACTTCTTCGACGACGAGCAGGGCATCGACATGCCGTCGGCGTGGAAGCTGCAGTACTGGAACGGCAGCGCGTACGTCGACGTGCCCGGCGCGAGCGCGTACACGCTGACGAAGAACGGGTACAACACGGTCACGTTCACCGGGGTCAGCACCACCCGCCTGCGGGTGTCGCTGACCGCGACCGGCACAGCCTCGCTGGGCCTGCTGGAGGTGAAGGCCTTCGCCAGCTGACGGTCGCGAACGGGGAGGGCGGGTCCGGACGGGCCCGCCCTCCCGCACCCCACCCGCCAGGCCACACCGACAGCGGCGGCGACGGCCCGCCGGCGTCGCCGACGCTCAACGGGCGCGGCAAGTTGTGACCGCCGTCACGGTTAAACCCGTTCCTGTGGGGGTATTGGAGCGCGACCATCGGCGTCGCACGGTTCCGGGCGGCCGTGGCAGGGTAGGGGTATGAGCGAAGAGATCAGCACGATGCGGTCGCAGCACCCAACCGTCTGCGATCCTGTCGTCGCGGTCTCGCTCGCAGGCTCGGACACCGTCCCACGCCCTGCTCCGACGTCCGGAAACGGAACGGTCGACGGCTTCTCCCGGCAGCCGTGGGCCGAGCTGCTCGACGGCTCCGAGGAGATGGTCTTCGCGGTGGACCGCGACGGCCTGGTGCGCGTGGCCAACGCCGCGGCGGCGCGCCACCTCGGTCTCACCGCCGGCCAGGCGGTCGCCGCCACGCCCCTGGCCACCGTCCTGCAGGGACCGCCCGGCTCGTTCGACGCCGACCTCGACGACCGGCGGCTGCGCGGCCGCAGCGTGCCGCTGGGTGAATGGACCGCCTGGTATGTCCGCGACGTCACCGATCAGACCTTCCGCATCGACGCCCTGCTGGCCGAAAGGTGGCGCTCGGCGTTCCTCGCCGAAGCGGGCCGGCGTCTGGGCTCCTCCCTGAACCGGGCCCGCGCGGCGCGCACCACGGCCCTGCTGGCCGTGCCCGCGCTGGCCGACTGCGCCGTGGTGGTGCTCGCGGACCAGCGTGAGCTCGTATGGCACCGGGCCGACGTGGACGCCGAGGACCGGGCCGAGTCGACCGGCTCGCTGGCACGGTGGCGGCTGGAGCCCGACAGCGCCCTGGACCAGGCGCTGGCCGGCCTCACTGTGCAGGACGACCCGCGGCTCGGGGAGCAGATCCGCCCGCTGCTGGCCGACGGCTTCGGTGCGGTCGGCTCGGCGACGGTGCTCCCGCTGCCCGGCCACGGCGCTCCCGTCGGGGCGCTGATCCTGGCCAGGCACGCCGGCCGGGCGCCGTTCGAGGCGGTCGAGGTCCACCTGGTACGCCAGTACGCCGCCCGCGCGGGTGCGGCGATCAGCGCGGCCGCGCTCTACGCGGCCCAGGCCGACGCCGCGGAGCTCGTGCAGCGCAGCCTCGAACCGCCCGAGCTGCCGCAGGTGCCCGGGGTAGCCCTCGGCGCCGCCTACCGGCCCGCGTGGGAGCCGCTGCGCATCGGCGGCGACTTCTACGACGTGCAGGCCGGGCCGGACGGCGACTGGATGTTCGTGCTCGGCGACGTGTGCGGCAAGGGCATCGAGGCGGCCCTGCAGTCGGGCAACCTGCGCCAGAGCCTGCGCGCCCTGTGGCTGGCGGAGTCGCGCCCGCTGCGGCTGCTCGACCAGCTCAACCGGGCGACGCTCACCACCGGCGACCCGACGCTGGCCACGCTCGTGGTCGGCTCGCTGACCACCGGACCGGCCGGTGACGTCACGCTGACGCTGGCCACCGGCGGTCACCCGCCGCCGCTGCTGCTGCGCGCCGCGGGCGAGGTCGCTCCCGTCGAGCTCGCCGGCACGGCCATCGGTCTCGTGCCGGCCGCGCCGCTCGGGGAGACCCGGGTCGTCCTCGCTCCGGGCGACACGCTCGTCCTGTACACCGACGGCGTCACCGAGGCCCGGGGACGCGCCGCCGACCGGCCGTTCTTCGGCGCCGAACGATTCGCGACCGAGCTCGGGGCATACCGGGCGGCGCCCGCGGCCGTCATCGCGGAGCGGATCGCGCAGCTGGTCGCGGACTGGACCGGCGACCGGCTCCACGACGACGTGGCGGTGCTGGTGATCCAGGCCAGACCCGGACCGGCCACCCCGGATCGAGCGACGAGGGAAGACGTATGACCGCTGCCGTGACGACCGAGCACCGCGAGCACTACCTGGCGCTGGTGGGCCACGGCGACGAGGCCGCCGCGGTCGACTACGCTCTCGGGCTCGCCGAGTGCGGCGTGTCGCCCCGCGACCTCGTGCTGGACCTGATCGGGCCGACGCAGCGCCGGATCGGCGACCTGTGGGCGCGCGACGAGTGGAGCGTCGCGCAGGAGCACGCGGCCACCCACGTCAGCGAGCAGGTGGTCGCCGCCCTCGCCGCGCGGCACCGGCCGCGCCCCGATCGCGGCGTGGTGGTGGTCGCGTGCGTGGACGGCGAGTGGCACGCGCTGCCCGCCCGGCTGTTCGCGGAGGTGATCCGCTGGGACGGCTGGGACGTGCGCTTCCTGGGCGCCAGCGTCCCCGGGCCGCACCTGGTCTCCTACCTGCACCGGCACGGGCCGGACGTGGTCGCGGTGAGCTGCTCGGTGCCCACCCGGCTCACCTCGGCGCATCGCGTCATCCAGGCGGTGCAGGACGTCGGCGTGCCCGTGCTGGCCGGCGGCGGCGGGTTCGGGCCGGGCGCCCGCTGGGGCACGAAGCTCGGCGCCGACCGGGTGGCCGCCGACGGCCGGGCGGCGCTCGAGGTGCTGCGGTCCTGGCCGCTGCGCGCCGTCGCCGAGGTGAGCCCGCTGCGCGACTCGTTCGTCAGCGACGACGAGCACGTGCTGGTCGTCAAGCGGGGCGCGCAGCTGGTTGCCGTCGCGATGGACCGCCTGGCCGACCGCTTTCCCGCCGTGCACGGCTACACCGCCGCCCAGCGGGAGGCGACCGAGTACGACCTTGGCCAGATCGTGGAGTTCCTCTGCGCCGGCCTGTTCGTCGACGACGTCGAGCTGTTCCGGGCGTTCGTGTCCTGGCTGTGCGTGGTGCTGGCCTCCCGCCGGGTGCCGCCGGAGACGGTGGATCTCGTGCTCGACGTCTACCACGACGAGCTGTTCGACTTCCCGCGCGCCCGCGCCCACCTGGTCGCGGGACGCCGGCAGGTCCCCGCCGGACGGCAGGTCGCCGCCTGACGGCTGTGCCGACGGCCGGTGTGGGCCGCGGTCAAGGGGCGTGCGGCAGCCCCCGCCGGGAGCGGTGCGCCCCGGTGCGGCGCCGGTCACGGCGGACCGTGACGCCCGGCCGTCGGGGCTGACCGGCGGTCAGGCGACCTGTCGCTCCGGTGTTGCCGGGGCCACGTGGCGGCGGGCGGGCGCGGCGGCCGCGCTCGCGGTGCGCTGGCGCACCGGCCACGCGATGTGCGGGGAGCGCATTGCCTCGCGCAGGTCGGTCACGAACTCGTCTATCTGCCCGGCGGTGACCCCCGGCATGCACACGATGTGCGCGCGCCGGCCGTCGTCGGCCAGCACCCACTTGTCGCGGATCTGCGGCGGCGGGGTGTCCAGCACGACCGTGAAAGCGTGCGGGTTGAGGCTCGCCGGCCAGCCCAGCTTGGTGATCTCGTGATAGGTGTACGTCGCCAGCTCGCGCGCGGCCTGCGCGCGGGCACGCAGGCCCTCGGTGCCGAGCCGGGTGAACACGCTCCACAGGATCAGCGGGGTGTGCCCGGAGCGGCTGCCGCTGATGGTGGTGTCGGCGCTGCCGGTGTAGGTGACCCGCCCACCGGCGGTGTTGTACGGGGAGTCGACGTACACCAGCACCCCGCAGGGCATCAGCGTGGACAGGAACTTGTGCCCGCTGATCACCATGCTGGTGGCCCCGGCGGCGAAGTCGAATGCGGGCCGCTGCCGCGCGGGCAGCAGGGCCAGCGGGATCCCCGACAGCGCCGCGTCGACGTGGATGCGCCGCCGCACGACGGCGAGCTCGTCACAGACCTGCGCGATCGCGGCCACGTCGTCGACGGCCTCGGTCATGGTCGTGCCCGCGGTGGCCACGATCATCGCGGCGCGCTCGCGGCGCAGGGACAGCTGCCCGGCGAGGTCGTCCACGTCCATCCGGCCGGCGGTGTCGGCCCGGACGATCACTATGGGCAGCTTCAGGCGCCGGGCCGCCTTGACGACCGAGTAGTGGGCGGCCTGCGACGTGTAGACCACCACCTCGCCGTGGAAGGCCTGCCAGGCCTCGTCGAGGGCGTGTTCGGTGCCCTCGCTGGAGCCGCCGGTGACGTAGCCCCAGCGGCCCTGCGGGGCCCGCAGCAGGTCACCGACCATGTCGACGACCTGCTGCTCGAGCGTCTTGGTGTGGTTGCGGCCGTGCCCGGGGTCCCACGGGTCGCCGATGTTGTTCAGCAACTGGCCGGTCAGCCAGTCGCCGAGCTCCGGGTGGGCCAGGTCGGTCGCGCCGGGGAAACCGATGTCGTAGCGCCGGGCGGCCTTGGCCTGGGCCAGCAGCGCGTTCAGCGTCGGCCCGGGGTCGGCCGCCGCTATATGGGCGGGGCTCACCCCCGCCTCCGGCTTCCGTCTTCGCGGCGGGGCGGGGAATGGCGGTAGCTGTCGAGCCGGGCCGCGTCGGCGGCCCAGACGGTCTCGTGCAGCGCGCTCATGAACCGCAGGATGTGCGTGTCGCGTTCCTCGAGGTCGCGCAGCTCCCGGTCGGTGGCGTGGGACCACTTGTAGGGCCGCTTGCCCTCCCGCAGGTCCTCGGCCGTGGACCGGTTCCACGGGTACGGGCTGTGCCCGGGGGAGATCTCCAGGCTGTGCGTGGAGTGGATCTGGAACTCGCCGTACTCGGCCAGGCTGCGGCGCTCGCAGACGATGATCGTGGAGTCGGTCAGGATGATGCGGATGCTGCCCGGGATGTCGGAGTCGCTGCGCGCCACGGCCTGCGCGTGCGCCCAGGTGCCGGTGTAGGTGTCGAGGCTGGACACCGCGACCCCGGCGTAGACCGCGTCGACGGCCATGTGGTCGTCCCGGCGGTTGGTCAGGTCGCGCACGTCCCAGCCGGGCTGCCCGGCCTGCTCGGCGACCTTGCCGTTGAGCTCGTAGAGCAGCCGGGCCAGGTCGGTGGACTCGGGGCCTTCGAGCCACAGCTTGGTCGCCGCGGTCAGGTGGTAGAGCCGGGAGCGGCCGGGCCGGGTGTCGGGCTGGACGAACAGGAACGCGATGCCGTAGGCGGCCAGCGGGTCGCTGCGCCGCTTCTCCCAGGCGTGCCGGGCGTGCAGCGTGTTCATCTTGCGCATGCGTTCGATCGCGGACCGGCGCACGTCCGGGGCGGGGTCGTGCTGCTTGCCGTACGCGGTGTCGGCGTGGGCGCGGGCGCTGGGCATCGTCATGTCACACCTCCAGCACGGCGAGCCGGTGATCGGCGACCAGCACCGGGTCCGGGGTGCCCTGCCCGATCGCGGCCCACGCCTCGGGCCGGGACTTGCGCAGCAGCGTCCCCCACGCGAGTCCGGCCGCGCCGGTGGCGGCGATCAGGCCAGGCACCAGCCACGGCAGCAGCGAGCCGGGCGGGGTGCCCAGCAGGGAGGTCAGGTTGGCCGCCATCATGACGGCGACGAGCAGGCCGAGCACGGTGCCGAGCACCGGTGCCGCCTGGCGGACCAGGAAGCTCTCGTTGGTGCCGCCGCCGCGGGCGAAGAACGAGCGGGCCGACATGGTGGCCACGATCAGCAGGGACAGGATCGTCAGACCGGCGATGGTGGACAGCCAGGTGAACATGGTGGCCATCGGGTCGGCGCCGGCGAGGACGAACGCGCCGACGACGACCGCGGCGACCAGCGACTGCAGCAGCGAGCCGGCGCGGGGGATGCCGCCGCGCACGCCGCTGCTGACCGAGGCCAGCCCGGCGGGCAGCACGTTCTCGCGGGCCAGGGCGAACACGTAGCGGGCGACGGTGTTGTGGAACGCCACCATGGCGGCGATGACGCTGGTCACCAGCAGGATGTTGGCCAGGTCGATCACGCCGGCGCCGTAGATGTCGCCCAGCAGCGCGAACGGGCCCCGCTCCGGGTCGCGGGCGGCGTCGACGACCCCCGCCGAGCCGACCGTGACGCTGTAGGCGAGCGAGGCCAGCAGGTAGAAGCAGCCCAGGAACGCCACGCCGATGTAGGTGGCGCGGCCGACCGTGCCGGGCCGGGCCTCCTCGCCGAACGCGGGGGCGGACTCGACGCCGACGAACGCGGCCATCGCGAACGCCAGCGCGCCGGACACGCCCGTGGTGAGCAGGCTCGACAGCTCCAGCCCGGCCAGGTCGACGGTGCCGCCGGCGGGGTTGGCGAACGCGGCGACGGTGAACAGCGCGATCACGGCCAGCTCGACGGCCAGCAGCGAGCCGAGGATCTTGGCGTTGGTGGCGCCGCCGAGCAGGCCGAGCCCGCCGACGATGAGCCAGACGCCGGCCGCCCAGGCCCACCAGGCGCCGCCGGCGACGCCCGCCAGGGTCACCCCGGCCAGGCCGTAGAGGCTGATCTGGATCGCGTTGTAGCCGAGCAGGGCGACCAGCGCCCCGGCGACTCCGGCGGTGGGGTTGAGCCCGCGGGCCAGCAGCGCGTAGAACGGCGCGGAGTGCACGACGTGGCGGGACATGGCGACGTAACCCACCGCGAGCAGGCCGACGACGACGGTGATGACGGCGAAGCTCAGCGGGACGCCGACGACGCCGGTGAGGGCGTAGGTCGAGATGATGCCGCCGACGAGCACGGTCAGCGGGGAGGAGGCGCCCACCGCGTACACCCACAGCGCGCCCGCGCCGAGCGTGCGCCGGGCCAGGGTCTGCTGGCTCATCGCGTGGCCCCCTCGCGCACCAGTGCCCGCCGGCGGTCCGGTGGGCTGCCTGGCGGCAGGCTCCGTGGGACGGTGAACTGGTGGCGGGCTGCGAAGTCGGCCGACATGCGATTGCTCCTCTGGCTGCCCGGCGGTGGTGACGGGGTGATGCCGGGCCGATCGTGGTTCATGACGACAGGCCGGTCCACAATGGAGTCCGGCCTGTCCGTGAACGGTGCTGAACTGGAGTTTTGTGGCGCTTCCGACACGCCACAACAGAGCGTGACGAAGCAACCACAATGAAGCTAGTTGACTGACCCCGGATCCGCAAGATTCAGCGAAGTTAATTCCCTTTTTCGTCACACGGTCCGCACCGCGCGGCACACGGCTGCCGCATGCCGGGACGGCGACGGCGTTCTGGCTGGTGGACACCGGCGCGTCACCGATGTGGACGCGTCATCCAGGCTAACATCGTCCGTATTGGACCGGATCACCGGCCACTGTGGACAGTGGTTACCATGCGGGGATCATGAACTGTTCGAGGGATACGTGATGATCGCCAACACCCCGCAGGCGCAACGAGCCGCCCACGCCACGCCGTTCGGCGCCGAAGGACCGGCGGTCGCCGGCATGCGCCTGGCGGCGCTGGAGCGCGTGCGCATCGCCGGGGTGCGGCACGCCCAGGTCGTCTGGGAACGGCTCAGGGGCCAGCCGGTCGGCCCGCACGGGCTGGCGTTCCTGTACGTCAGCGCCGTCCCGACCGGACCCGGCGGGCACCGGCTGGAGGTCGAGGCCGCCACCCGCCTGTTCGCCGGCGGCGCGGACGTCGAGGACCTCCCCCGCCTGCTGGCCGAGCTCGCCGACCTGGTGCGCGGCCGCCGGGTCTTCGACCCCCGCCGGGAGCTGGCCGACCGGTCCGAGGTCCGGCCCGCCGCCATGTTCGGGGGCGTGGCCGCGTACTCGGTCGACAGCGCCGACCGGACCTGGGCGCAGGTGCGCGCGGCCGACCCGGCGCTGGTCGACCTGCCCGGCCGCAGCTACCTGTGCCTGGTCGACGGCACGCTGATCCTGGCCGAGCGGCAGGACCTCGCCGACTACCAGGTGCGCGTCCGCGCCACGCACCGGCTGCAGCGCCACCTGGCCCAGCCCTCCGACGGCCTGCGCCGCGACAGCATGCTGGCCCAGGATCCGGCCACCGCCCCCGTCTGGCGGGCGCTGACGGCACTGACCGAAGTGCTGGCCGAGCGCCACCCACGGCCGCCGCTGTAGTGGTCGGCACGGCAAGGGGCCGGGCCGCCCACGGGGACGGCCCGGCGCCACGGGGGAGCCGGTCAGATACGCACGTTGCTGAGCTGCGGGTCGCGCACCAGCAGCGGGTGCGGTCTGCCGTGCCCGATGCTGCCGTACACGCCCGGCTGGACCCGGCGCAGCCAGCGCGCCCACCCCAGCCCGGCCGCCGCGGCAGCCGCGATGACCAGGGCCGGGACGGCGGCCAGCGCCGAGCCGGGCGCCGCGCCACGCTCATCGCAGCCTCGCCGGGCCTCACTGTGGCCGGCCAGGCCGGCACCGGACGCGAAGCCGTCGCGCTCGCCGCCACGCACCGACCCG
>NZ_JBFAOU010000012.1:0-94856 GCF_040675365.1 Catellatospora sp. NPDC049609
GCGGTTGAGCGGACCGCCGCCGCGGGTCTTTGTGAGCTGGGACAACAAAGATTCCTTCCGAATCGCTTCCGCGCATTTTCCACACCGCCTTTACTGGCTCCGATCCGGGCACCCTTCCTACAGACCCATATATTAAGTTGATGAAGTAGATATTCGTCGATCTCCGCGATGCCTGGACCTTTGGCTGAAACAACAGTGTGCCCTGTTGTTTCAGCCAAAGGTCCAGGCATTGTCGTGTCCGCCACCGTCCGCGCAGCGTCCCTCGGTAGTGAGGCTCGCGAAGCGAGTCGTCTTCTCTTGCCTGCTGGCGACGGACCTTCATCCGTGGCGTGAGAACCGCGAAGTGGTCACATCGCGATAGTGAAGCCGGCCGTCTGAACCCGCGCCCGGTCGCGCTTGCCATACTGCTGGGTATATGACTCTGGCCGCGCTGACGACGGCCGCGACGGTGGAGCTGCGGTACGCTGCCCCGCATGGTTGAACCGGACACCGTTACGACGGCGGACATCACGGCCTTGTCGCAACTAAGGGAAGCCGTAGGTGCTCGGTTCCTCGGATACGTTCTTGCTTGCACTCCTGACGCTGCTGAAGAACTTCTGAGCGGTACTCGTAACCTTTCCGCTAAACAGCTACCTGTGGTGCGGCGTATGTCAGCGACTCTGAACCTCCTTCCTGCTGACCTCGCCCCTGATTTAAAGACCAATGCCATTCAGTATTTGCTGGTTCAGGTCGAAGACGGCCGCACAATGGCGGCTCGCCTGAGAGCACAGGTGAGAGATGATGAGGCTGTGCCCGTTACCGCCGAGCCTGGGTTAGAACAACATATGGCGGCACTTGCGTTTGATGCTTACCCGGCCTTCCTCTACCCGAATGAAGAAACGGAGTGGCCATTCTCAGACAGGCCTAACATCAATGTTTCACGCATCATCCACCAGCATCCGCAGTACAAACAATTTCTAAGCGCAATACTTAGTGACCCGAAAATTGGCAAGAAGTTCGTCAAAACCTCAAATGAACTTGGCCACTACACCCATGTCTACAGCAATGTAGGGCGCGGAGGCGGCCAGCAGTTGGCGATGCTGCCGGAAATCATCATGATGAACGCGCTACGACGCCTAAAGATCGCCGCGTTGGATCCGATAGCGTTCGTTGAGGCTGCTGTGGACGAGTTGAAGCTATCGCGGACCATTCTCGGCGGCGGCCAGAATCACGGAGCGACAGTAGCAGCGAAGGTCGCGTTTACCGGCATCTTACTGCCACCTGGCGCGACTTTAGACTTCGCTGGGGCTATCATCCGCGAAGTCTCCGAGGCGGATCGACGTTACGCACCTGCCGCGCTTAAGGGGAAGTTGTCGGGCGAAGACGCAGCTGGTAACCACGCAACCGTCAACTATGACGGCGACGTACTAATGGAGTACAACTTTCCATATTCGGCGCGGGTAAGTAGCGAGCCAATTGACATGACTGGCGGATGGCCGAACGACCTCTATCCCCCGTCCGAGATCGACGCCATCATCCTGCATCTTAGATTCGGCTTGATGCTGGCTATAGAGCGGGAATCTCGGGCTCAGCTTGTTCCAACGTGGCGGTTATATCAGGCACCTTTGGAGTCTGCTTCCTCGCTCTCTTGGTATGACCCCAGGCATGGCGTCGGAATAATGCCGGTCGCACTGACGGCGGACGAATTCACAGCTTGGAGTGGTTGGTGCGAGAAGCTAAGCGCGCCGCACGTTAGCAAAATCGACGTGGCACTAAGCCGCATTCTCCGAGCTGTAGCCGAGAGGCGTGAGCCATCAGACCTACTGGTCGACTCGGTTATCGCGTGGGAAAATATATTTGGCACCAAGGAGGGCGAACCTACATTCCGAATCACAGCGTGTCTCGCCAGCCTCCTTGAAGACACGCTTGAGAAGCGGCTCGCCCTGAGGACCAAACTTTCCGCCATCTATACGCTTCGAAGCGACGTCGTGCACGGGAATCGACCCCTCAAGCGCACTGAATTCGCTACATGCTATGAAGCTCTAGACATCGCCATTCGTGCGGTGAAAATCCTGTTGTCCGATCGGTCGGACATTCTCCAACAACCGGACGGCGGCAGACGGAGCGCCATGCTACTCC
Source organism: Catellatospora sp. NPDC049609 (assembly GCF_040675365.1). Taxonomy (NCBI): domain Bacteria; kingdom Bacillati; phylum Actinomycetota; class Actinomycetes; order Micromonosporales; family Micromonosporaceae; genus Catellatospora; species Catellatospora sp. NPDC049609. The sequence goes on from NZ_JBFAOU010000012.1 coordinate 2,119, forward strand.
TGGGAGGATAGTCAGCAGCGGCCCATTTTGCTCTTGCCTGTCCATCGGCGGCCGTCCGGGGCGCCAGAGCCCGCGAAGCGGTGACACGGTGACAGGCGCCTCGCCCCACGGCTGTAGCAGCAGGTCAGCACGCCTATACGCCTGTCACCGCACGGTGGTGACAGGCGTTGACAACGGTGACAGGAAAGATCATCGCCGGTCAGCGGTCCTCGCCAACCCCGGCCGCGCGATCTGCTAGCCTGCTCGAACATAAGTTCTAACGACACTTCCCCGCCGCACCGCTACGCAGGGAGTTCGCCATGTCCGCACCCGCCTCATGGCGCGCCGGAGTCAGGGTCACTGACCCCACCGACGTAGCCCGCGCTCTCACTGTCGTCCGTGAGCGCGCCGCAGGCCGAGCCAACACCACGGACATGAGCCATCCAGTAGCGCCGGCCGCCACACTGGACCAGAGCCGCACCGCCCCCGCGCTTCCCGTGCACGATGCGCTGAGTGGACTGCTGCCATGGCAGGGCGGACTACGCCGTGGATCGGTGGTGTCGGTCGTCGGCTCCACCCTGCTGGCCCTGGCCCTGTTGGGCGCGGCATCGGAGCAGGGCTCATGGTGTGCGGCCGTGGGAATGCCCGACCTGGGATTGATCGCGGCGGCGGAGGCAGGGTTGGACGTCAGCCGCTTCGCCCTCGTCCCGCACCCCGGCTCGCAATGGGTGGATGTGGTTGGTGCGCTGCTGGATGGATTCGATGCGGTGATGATCCGGCCCCCGGCACGGCCCACCGTCCGGCTCGCGTCTGCGCTGGCCGCCCGTGCCCGCCAGCGCGGCGCAGTACTGCTGCCTATGAGCGCCGACTGGCCGGGCGGTGACCTGACGCTGTCGGTCACCGCCCGGCAGTGGCACGGGCTCGACAAGGGCCATGGACGCCTACGCCACACCGACGTCACCGTGGACAGCTGCGGTAAAGGCTCAGCGGGCCGGCCGCAGACGTCCCACGTCCGCCTGCCCCTGTCGGCCGGATCGATCGCCCCGGACGCCACCGCCAAACGGCACCTCCGTGCGGTGTGAGCCGCCGGTGCCTTCTGCTTTCAGCGCCCCACCTGCCGCAGCCGTGGCCGGCGCCGATCGGAGTGACCACGCCGACGACCCGCACAGCCTCACAGCCCACCCGGCCAGAGTCATCCCCGCACCACGACGGCCTGGATAACGCGGCGCTTGTGGATAAGTGCCTGATCATGAGCTGGTGTGCTAGCGGCTGAGGCGGTGACAGCGGTGACACGGTGACAATCGGCCCGACCCGACGGTGTAGTCCCTGGTAAATGCGCATGTGGAGGTGTCACCGCACGGCGGTGACAGGCGATGACAATGGTGACAGCGAAGATCGCTCAGACGTTGTTCTGGCGGGCAATTAGGTGACCCAGCTCTACCGCCACGAGCCCACCGGTATTTGATGATCGAGTCAAACGGTCGACTTGCACCTGCAGTCTGGTTTTCTTAAGCTAGTCGCCCCTATCGCTGAAAGGAAACGCATGGCCGAACGAGTTACTGAACGTGTCCGCGAATGGCACGCATGGGCAGGCGACCTAGATGACCTGTCCCGACTCGGGAGCGAGGTCGAGGCCCTCTATAAAAAGCTCTGCGATATAGCTGCTGCAGACCTTGAGGAAACCCTGGCCGCACTACCAGAGCCACGAAATGGCGACGAAGGAGCGTTCCGTCGCAGGATCCTTCGTGAGCAGATGCGTTTTCGGATGACTGCTGCTGACGGTCACGACCGTGTATCAGGCGAAATAAACGAGGTCCGACGTGAAATGGACAGGCGGACTACAACTGAGGTCTTGTTTGAGGCAGAACTCAATTATGGTAAGGATTCGCTCAGTGTTACGCTTCGACGCAACCGCAACCCGTACGCTAGCCAAGCAGTACGTTTGCATGTAAGGTCACACAATAGTGGATGGGCGCGCGAAGCGTTTGCCCACCTGTCGGACCAGGTGCAACGTGGCATACCCTGGTGGCACAAAGTGCACTCTACGACGGGTGCAGCGATTTTCGCTGGGCTGAATTACGCAGTTATCTTTTGCACGTTAGCATTGTTGTTCTGGCCTATGATTAAGCGCGAAAACTACAGCATCCTAATAAGCCTTGCCACGCTTCTAATATTTGCGATCGCAGGAATCGCGGGACGTTTGCGTCTCTGGGTCTTTCCCACCTTCGAAATAACGGGCAGCGAAGGCATACCGAAGGGCAATCGCGTCGCACCCTACCTTCTCACCTTGGCTGCCTCGATCGTCATCGGAATCATTGTCAATCGAATCTCTTGACATAACTCGTGAGCCGCTCGGCGTACATCACTGTGGAAGACGGGAGGTCCGGCTGGTTGCTGACATTGCTGGGCGGCTCGGCACGGTTCTGCGGCATCACGCCCTGGTCCACGATGCCAATTGGGTCGGGCACGTCGATGGTTGCAACCTTCCAGCCGCCCAGCGGCACCTTGACCGCCGTAACGACCCACGTCTCCGTGGACTTGTCCAGCTTGAAGCGCCGGTCACCGGGCATGAACCGGCCCTCCGATGCCCACTCGACTTCGTACGTCAGCACGGCCCGACCGCCGTCAGTGCTGCGATCCTTCGGTCGGAGCCGCAGCGTCACGTGGTAGCCGTAGTCGCGCTGCACATCCCACCAGCGCGCGAAGGCTCCCCGCGGCTGCTCCGACGTGATCAGCGAGTCAAAGTCATCGTCGTGAACGCCCTGGTAACGCAGGCCGTAGCTCTCCCCCTCCGGGCAGTCAGCTTCTGACAGGTGCCCAGCCTTGTGGTGCCACTCGCCCAGCTCTGACAGGCACGACGTAGCTTCCAGCGCGTTTATCGCGGCTTCCGGCGACTGCCCACCGACCAAGCCGAACCTGCGCGTACGCGTCCACAAGTGATCCCCAAGCGCCACCAGGTTGCCGCCGAGCAGCACGAGCACGGCCACCAGGTAGGCCTTCCTGCGGCGTAGTCGCGCCGACCACCACCGCCGGAGGCCGCCACCGGAAGATTTGTTGCCGAAGGGTGCGAACTTCAGCTGCGCCAAGGGAAGATTTGCGGTCGCACGGCTGGCTCCCATGCGCCAGGCGGTCAGCCCGCCCAGCACCGCGAGTACCGCCCACCCCCAGAGCAGATACCCCCAGGGCCACGACGGATCGCGCATCCACGCCAGGCTGAACACCGCGTACGTCAACAGGAATGGCATCTGCGTAACGGCGACTCGCGCACGCGCCGGCCGACCGGCGAACGCCCACCAGCACACCACCGCGTGACCGCTGACCACCAGCGCGGTACACGCCGCGAAGATTCCAACCTCACCTAGCTTCGTCTCACCGAAGAACTTCAGCAGCCCGAGCGCCCCACCGGCCAGGCCTCCACCACACGCCGCCACCATGAACACGAAGAGGCCGCCAATGGCGACCCCAACGCTTGACTTTGAAGTTGGGTTGATTCCCATGTGCGGATCTTAAGGAGGTGGATCAAGGAGACTCATGCGACGAGGCGGGCGACTACGGCCGTCGCATCGTCGTGTGGCTTGCCGCGCCACCGCCCCGGATCGGGATCGTCGGCTTCTGCCGTACGCACGGCCTCGACAAGGGAGCGCGGCCCGCACCGGTCGACTTGAGAGAAGACGTCAGCCCAGTTCCAGCCGTACCGCTCAACCAGCCTCGTCACGCCATCCGACATGAGGCTAATTCGCCGCACGTCCTGGCGGGCGAGCGTACCCGTAAGCGACTCGTACGCGGCGGCGCCGTCGGTTGCAGCCACCCAAAAACCGCCAGGCTTATTGCGGACGCTGGCGACGAAGTTTGTGTCGTATCGACGCACGTCGGCGACGATCACGGGCGCGTTGGGAAGGTGGTCGGCCCGGTCGTCAGTAGCAGAGCCGGTCGACCCATCGGCCAGCAGCCATGCGACCGTCGCGTCGCCCAGAACGAGCCACTCAACCTGGCTGTCGACCACTCGCACGATTGCAACTGTTGCGGCTGGCGTTAGTGGATGGCGTAGATCACAGGCAGCACCGTGGTCGCCCGCAGTGCGCTCGATTGCGTAGGCAAGTATGTCGGGCAGCGTGTGCTCGCTGGCTGTCACCAGTCCATCGCCGAGGTTGAGCCCGAGTCGGTTAACGAACCACCGCACTGTGTGCTGGCAGCCCACGTCGGGAACGGGATAGCTCGACACACCGTCGAGCACCACGGCCCATTGCCCGGAGACCAGCAGGAAATCGTCATTGGTACCGCCCGGAGCGGGCTCCGAGACCGTCACAGCGTCGAGCACGGCACATTACCTCAATCAGGGATCGGGAACTCGTAGGCGAAGCTGACCATGTCGCCTGCCAGCGTCGCGAGCATTACCTCCACCGCCTTGCCGGTGGTGTCGAATGTCGTGCGTACCAGGTTCACGACAGGCGTACCTGCGGGGAGTCGAAGGGCGACCGTCTCGGGGCCGGTGGGCATCCGCACCGTCCACTCCTCAGAGATCCGGTCGAGTCGGTATCCAGCGTCCTCAAGTCGGGCGAAGCCACCCCCCGGCCCTGTGTTCTCTTCCCTGATTAGCGTGCCCTCAACCACCTTCAGCTCGTAGTACGAGTCCGCGAGCTGATTGGGGCGGTCGTTGATGAGCGTCGTTCGCCGACGTACCCACACCGGTGTGCCTTCCGCGATTCCGAATTTCTTCGCGACGACGGCGGGTGCCGGCACTTCGGCTAGCTCCCGGATGACCTGACTCGCCGTGTGACCCTGCATGTCGGCTTCGGCGGTCAGGATCGGCTTGCCGTTCTTCCACGTGCTGCGCGAGTACCTGTCGATGCCGTGCCGTCTCGCGGTGGGCCGCTCCCGGACGAACGATCCCTTGCCCTGGACGGTAACCACGAGACCCTGTTGGCGAAGCAGGTCCAATGACTTCCGGATCACTGCCAGGCTGCAACCGTATGTGCCGGCGAGGTCATCAAGGGTCGGGAGTTGCTGACCAGGCGCATATTCGGCGCTCTCGATGCGAGCGCGGATCTCGTCCGCCACGCGGACCTGTAGTGGCCGCGCATCGGTGTAGCCAGATGCCGTCATGCAGCCACTTTATCGCGGGTTTGAAGGTCTGCATACAGAGGGCTTGACGTGCGCCGCCCGCCGCGTTTACGGTGTTCAGCATGTTTGCGTGTCTGCATACAGGCCGGCAGACAGGCAAAGCTGAGGCTTGGTGGGTCGGGGAAGGCGGCTAGCGCCGCGCGCCCTCCTGTCGATGACCGCTTGATCCTTGAGAACTTCATAGCGACAGGTAAAGGCGCTGGCTACGGCCGCTCCGGGAATCCCTGCCTTGAGCCACATGGTGGCCGACCCCGACGTGTTCGGGCGAGCGGGGCGGACGAGCGGATAGCGAGCGCTGTTGCATCACCTACTGCAACTGACGAAGACCGTGGGGCCGGGACTTGTGCCCGGCCCTCGCGGTAGCCGCCATGTCGCGGTGAAGAAGGTCCGAACAGCAAGCGGTCCTGGCGGGGGTGCATCCCCGCCGGGACCTTTCGCATCCCATCCCACCTGCGAAGGGAAGTCAGCGATGCCTGTGCAGGCTATCGCGTCGGCGCACGCCGACGAACCGACTGAGGCCGAGTTGGCCGCGATCGAGCTGGAATGGCCGCTGATCGCGGCCGAGCTGGAACTGACCAGCGCCGAGATCACCGTCCTGACCGCCGACCATCCGACCGAGCTGGACTGGCGCAGGCTGCGCCGCGCCGAGCGCCGCCGCCTGCGCGCGCTGGCCGAGCTGCTCGACCTGCCCGCCTCCGACCGCAACGCCCTGGCCGGCGTGCCGGGGAGGGTCCATGCGCGGGCAGCTTGACCTGTTCACGAGCGAGGCCGCCGAGCTGCCCGCCCCCGCGCCGCCGGCACAGCGGGCGGCACTGCCGCCGCTGGAAGCCGGGCAAGTGCGCTACCGCACGTTCGCTGGCCAGCGCGACTGTGACGACTGCTGGTCCGCACAGTCCGCGGCTGCCACTGAGCGCAGACCGGTGCCGCTGCGGCGCCGGGCGACCAGCCTGCGGGAGACCACGACCGGCAAGACGCACCTGTGCAAGCCGCACGAGATCGACCGCCAGGCCAGCGATGGTGCGCGATGACCACCCAGCACACCCCCGCCGCCCCGGCCGCGATGCGGCGACCCTCACAGACTTCCTCGATCGGAGACCTCGCCATGACCGCACCCACCAGCGCCTACCCGCCCGCCGTCGCCGACCTGGTCGACGACTTCCGCAAGTGGACCGCCGAGCTGGGCACCACCCCTTCACAGAACGCCACCAAGGCCAAGTTCAAGGTCGGCACCGACAAGGCCCGCGCGCTGCTGGCCACCCTCAACGCCCCCGCCGCCGACGAGCGGTTCACGGTCATCCCGGCCGAGCAGCCGCCCGGCGAGCCCACCGCCCCGGCCACGGAGCCCCCGCCGAGCCCGGTCACCGCACCGGTCCCAACCGTGCCTGCCGAGCCGATCACGGTCCCGGCGTCGCCGCAGACGGCGGCTGGCGCAGACCTGGGCACGAAGATCGCTCCGGCGGTCGCCGAGACGGCCCCCGCTGCGGCGGAGCGGATCAAGTCGAAGAAGCGCATTCGGTCGTGGCCGGTGTTCGTCATCGGCCTTGGCGCGTTCGTCGGGATCTGGTCCGGCTGGGTGGAGCTGGGCAAGCTCACGGGGTTTGGCGAGGTACACCCCCTGCCCGGCATCGCCGACGACTTCAGCCTCAACACCGCCATCACGCTGCCGCTGGGCATGGAGGCGTACGCGGCATACGCGCTCAAGGTGTGGATGTCCACGGCCATCCCCGTGCGGGCGCGCCACTTCGCCCGCTGGTCCACCATTGTCGCGCTGCTGGTCGGCATGGCCGGGCAGGTCGCCTACCACCTCATGGCTGCCAACGGCGTCACGGCCGCCCCCTGGCAGATCACCACCGCCGTCGCTTGCCTCCCAGTGATCGTGCTGGGCCTGGCTGCAACCCTCGCCCACCTGGTCGCGACCGGCGGAGAGGGCGTCGCCGACCACAACTGATAGCTATCTACGCAGGCCAACGTGTACTCGTGACTCTTCAGTACCAGTGTCTTGGTGTTAGTGAACTAACTCGCGCCCGCGATCCAGTCAAATAGCGGCCCCCACCTGCGGACTAGTTGATCGATCACGCCCAGAACTACAAAGGCCGCTGCTGGCACCATAAAGAAGGCCATAGCTAATACGGCAAACGCCCATGCCACGCGATGTTCGGTCCAGATGGACTTGGTTTCGCTCTCCCGAAGATCCATGCTGCCGACCAGGTGGGCGGTTGTGGCGAAGGCATGCCAAAGCACCTGAAGTGTGGGCACGGTGACGACCAATGCCATTCCTGCTGGAAGTGCGAGGCTTACCACATCGTCGCTATTGAGGAGCGAGCGGCCGGCGGCTTGCTGCAATGCCTCTAGCTCTGCTGCCAGCAAGAGCGGTAAAAGGCTTGCCGACATGATCAGGATCATGACCCTGCATGTGGTTATGGCGACAACCAGCCATTCCCTGCCCGGATGTGATTGAAGCGTTTTCGATACGAATTCTTTCGGTTCGGTCTTTGTCAACGTACGAATCTCTAGGATCGCTCCAAGCATGAACACCGGGATTACCTGTGCGAGCAATTCCGCGAAGTCGTTCTTAATCACGCGTTCATTGGAGCAGCTTCCGTCCACTGGAGACATCCGTCGATTCGGCGGGACACGGCCCGCCCTGCCAAGAACCGGCCGTGTCCTGCTCACCCCTCGAAGGGAGCAACTCAGTATGACCAGCCTCAAGGCGGTCCCGCGATGAGTGACCAGCCCTGCGGGCAGTGCCCGGTCCTGCAGGCCGAGGTTCAGGCGCAGGCCGCGATCATCGCCCAGCTCAACGCCACGGTGGCGTGGCTGCGGGAGCGGCTCAACGGCCTGTACTCGGCGGTGATGGGCGTGGAGACGCTCATGCGCGAGCAGGCCGAGCAGCCCACGATTCCGCGTGGCCGGCTGCTGTCGCAGATCCACGAACGCCTGATCAACGCCCTGATCGATGTCGAGCGGAGGTAGACCGATGGCACTGACCCCGATCGTGTTCAGCGACGACGACGAGCCCACCAACCGCGCCACCGTGCCCGGTCCGGCCGCGCCGGTGGACGCCGAGTCATACACCGTGTACCGGCCCGACCAGGGCGCGCCGGTCGACGTGCCCAACGACGGCGAGATGACGTTGACGTGGAAGGACGTGACCAGCGGCGACAAGCGCCGGGTGCCGCTGGTGCCCGCGTGGATGCTGTCGGCGCACACCCGCCGCGCCACCGTCCGCGCCCTGGTCAACGACGCCGGGTACTACGCGGCGTTCCACACGCTGCGCGCCCCGTGGTACGGGCTCAAGGTCGCGTTCTACGCCCCGCGCGGCGCGTGGCGGCTGGCGCGGCAGGTGCTGCGGTGGGCCAGCGCGGAGGAGGGCAACTGGCAGCTGCGCCAGCACGCCGCCGACCGCAACGACCCCCACACCTGGCAGGCGTTGAACCGCACCCGCGCCAAGGAGTCCAAGCCCCGGTGGATGCTGCTGGGTGCGGCCACCACGGCGACCGGTGTCGGCGCGGCCGTGCTGTCGGCATCGCAGGCGCTGCCGCCGGTCGGCTGGTACGCCGCCGCTGCGGCAGCGGTGACGTTGGCGGCGCAGGCGGGCAAGCCCGCCGACCGGCCGATCACCGACCGCGTGTCCAACACCCCCCGGTTCACCCGCCTCACCGCCGAGCAGGTGCGGGCGGCGCTGGTGTCGTTGCGGCTGGCCGGGCTGACCGACCCCGCGCAGGTGGAGTTCCCTACGCCGATCCACCGCGACGGGCCGGGCTGGCTCGCCAGGGTCAACCTGCCCCTGGGCATCGAGGCGGTCAAAGCGATCGAGAAGCGGGCGGCGCTGTCGTCGGCGCTGCGGCTGCCGGTCGACCAGGTGTGGCCGGCGGCCGGGCCGGAGCACGCCGGGCAGCTCGACCTGTGGGTCGGCTACCAGCCCGCTTCCAAGATGGGCAAGCCGCGGTGGTCGCTGCTGGCCGACAACGCCGTCACCAGCGTGTTCGCTGAGGAGGAGTTCGCCAGCGACGAGCGGCAGCGGCCGGTCAAGACCACAGGGTTCGCCCGCTCGTTCCTGGTCGGTGGCCAGCCCGGTTCGGGTAAGAGCTACGCCGGGCGGTCCCTGGCGCTGGCCTGGTCGCTCGATCCCACGGTGGAGTTCAAGATTGCCGAGTTCAAGGGCACCGGAGACTTCATCGACTTCGAGCCGCTGTGCTCCACCTACGTCGTCGGAGTCGACGACGAGGCCATCCGGCAGGGTGGGGCCATCCTGACGTGGGCGCTGGCCGAGGCCGAGCGGCGCGGCAAGCGGATCCTGGCCGCCAAGCAGGCCGGACTCGCGCCGGAGGGCAAGGTCACGCCGGAGCTCGCGTGCAAGCGCGGGTCCGGGCTGCACCCGATCGTGATCCTCATCGACGAGGCGCACGAGCTGTTCGCCGCTGACAAGGACGCCGCCGACGCGGCCGAGCGGCTGATCAAGCGGGCGCGGGCGCTGGGCATCATCGTCGTGCTGCTCACCCAGATTCCGGACAAGACGTCGCTGCCGCCCAACATCACCCGGTGCGTCACCAACCGGTGGTGCCTGTCGGTGCAGGGGCAGGTGGAGAACGACATGATCCTCGGCACCGGCGCCTACAAGCGCGGGATCACCGGCACCGTGTACCGGCCGGTGGTCGATGCGGGTTGGGGAGTCATGACGGGCGGGCCGTCGCCGGTGTCGGTGCTGTCGCAGTACCCGACCCCCGAGCAGGCCGCCGCGATCATCGCCCGCGCTATCGCGCTGCGCGGTGGCCGCCGACCGGTCGGCAACGACCTGCCGCCGGCGCGTGACTTGCTCGGTGACCTGCTGGCCGTCGCTGTCGAGAACGGGCAGCACTGGTCGGTGGCCGCTGCGGCGCTGACCGAGCGGTGGCCGGAGTCCTACCCCGTGATGACCGCCGACGCGCTGTCGGAGATGGCGCGCGCCCTCGGCGTCCCGTCACAGGGAGTGAAGGTCGCGGGGAAGGTGCTCAAGGGGTACCGGCGCGACGAACTGTCCAAGATCCTCGCACAGCGAGCGCAGCCCGAGCAGAGGTAACGCCAGCGGTAACGGCACGGGTGAAGGTAACGCCTGCGTTACCCGTGCCGTTACCCCTCATCCCGTTCCCTGCCTGCGACGACTCCGACCAGGTAACGGGTAACGCCACGCCCGAAACCGGCCCCGAAACAGCCCGTGGAGGAACCTCGTGACACCCGAACTGATCGTTACCGCCACCCTCATAGCCGCAACGTTCATCTATGTCCTGCTGTGCTGGATCTTGCCGTTCGGGCGCTGCCACGCCTGCTCCGGCACCGGCACCCGCACCACCCTGCTTCTACGCAGAGTCACATTCTGCCGCCGTTGCAAGGGCTCCGGGCTGCGCCTGCGCATCGGCCGCCGCGTCTACAACGCGGTTGCCGACGCCCGCGCCCAGGCCGACACCGCCGCCCGCGCCAAGGACGGTGCCCGATGAACCAGCCCCACCTGCTCGACCTGTACTGCTGCTCCGGCGGAGCCACGCGCGGCTACCAGCAGGCCGGATGGCACGTCACCGGCGTGGACAACGTGCCCCGTCCCGACTACTGCGGCGACGACTTCCACGAGGGCGACGCGGTCGCGTTCGCCCTGGCCCACGGGCACCGGTTCGACGCGATCCACGCCAGCCCGCCCTGCAAGGACCACAGCCTGCTCACCGTGTCCAACCGCAAACGCCCCGGCTGGAGCGACGGGCACGTCAACCTCATCCCACCCACCCGCGCCGCGCTGCTGACCTCCGGCCGGCCGTGGGTCATGGAGAACGTCGTCGGCGCACCCCTGCGCCCCGACCTGATCCTGTGCGGGCTCATGTTCGGCCTGCGCGTGTTCCGCCACCGCGTGTTCGAGATCCACGGCTTCGCCGCGCTCACCCCACCACACCCCAGCCACCGAGGGCACCGCGTCGCCGGCTGGCGGCACGGCGTGCGCCACGACGGAGACATGGTCGCCGTCTACGGCGACGGCGGAGGCAAAGGCACCACCGACCAGTGGCAGCAGGCCATGGGCATCGACTGGACCACCGACCGCGAAGCCATCTCACAAGCCATCCCACCGGCATTCACGCACCACATCGGAGAGCACCTGCTCAACATCATGGAGGTGAGGTCATGACCCGCGCACTGACCGACGGCCGCCCCGCCCGCCGCCACAGCGGCGGGCACCCCGACTGGTGCGAGGGCGGGCACCACTGCACGGCGCTGACCCTGCCGACCGGGGAGCACGCCTCCCGCCCGGAGATCTGGCTCACCGATGTGGGCCGGTTCATCGGCACCCGCTACCGCGACGGCCGCGACCACATGGAACTGCGGATCGTGCTGAACCTCGACGACCACGACGACATCGCCCAAGCCCAGTGCCGCCACCTCATGGCCCTGGCCTACAAAGTCGTCTGTCGCGCATTTGGCCGGAGCGAGGGTGCCGGTGCTCGGTAAACGATGCTGACCCCTATTCGGGAATCTCGATCCTGATCGCCGTGGGGGAGTCCTTAGCCGCAGCGTTTGCGGCAGTTATCGCCCACGGTGGATCGCTTTCACTGAGTTCCCCCCGAAAATTGCGGGACCAATAGGTGTTTGCATTGTCGGCAAACCAGAGCGTCCACTCACCCTTTTTGGGCCGCCGCACCAGGTGATGGTGCCGATGATCCGACTTCGCTGAGGCTTCGGTTTTGTACATGGGGACCTCTAGGAGTTCGTTCGGTCGCAGGGCAGAGCACAGATTCACGTCGAGAACACCGCCTTCGACACTGCGACCGGTGACTATTCGGTAAATCGGCAGTGGTGAGGCATTAAAGATGCAGAGATGTCCTGTCTTTATGTCCTGCCAGAAACCGATACTTGCCGCTTGTTCCCGAAGCTTATCGATTATCTGCTGGCGCTGAATTGCATCAGCTTTTCTATCGCGCTCAGACTCGACCATGAATAGCCGATAGGCGACGTATCCGGCAATTCCTGCAAGAACCATTCCACCAAACGATCCGATTGCGTCTACAACGCTCCAAAAATCGGCCACGCGCCGACATTAGCGCTGCAAGTCAACGCAACGACCGACTCTGGGAGGGATAGTGAACGACCACGTGAAGGCCGCGCTGTCGTGCGCGATGCGCGGCTGGCGGGTGTTCCCGCTGGTGCCCAACGCCAAAGAGCCCGCCGTGCGCGGCTGGGAGACGCGCGCCACCACCGACCCGGACCGCATCCGGCGTTGCTGGTCGTCCGGCCCGTACAACATCGGTATCGCTACCGGCCCGTCCGAGCTGGTCGTGGTCGACCTCGACCGGCTCAAGGGCGACGACCCGTTGCCCGCGCCGTGGGCGTTCTACCAGCACGGCAGTGACGTCCTGGCCGAGCTGCGCCGACGCGCCCACGCCGAGCAGGTCCCGACCCACACCGTGGCCACCGGCAGCGGCGGCACGCACCTGTACTACCGGCACCCCGCCGGGCCGGAGCTGCGCAACACACAGGGCAGGCTAGGGCCGCTGATCGACACCCGCGCCCACGGCGGCTACGTCGTCGGACCGGGCAGCGTCGTGGCCGGCCGCACGTACCCGGTTGCCGCCGACCTGCCCGTGGCCGGGCTGCCAGCGTGGCTGGCCATCGCCCTCGCCCCGGCGCCGCTGCCGGAGCAGGCTCCCGTGGTGGTCGAGCTGGGAGCCGACCGTGCCGGCCGCTACGTGGCCGCCGCGATCGACGCCCAGGTGCGCCACCTCGAGCAGGCCGCCAAAGGCACCCGTAATCACGCGCTCTACACGTCCGCGGTTGCCCTCGGGCAGCTCGTCGCGGGCGGCGCGATCCGCGCCGACCAGGTAGAGGGCCTGCTGACGCAGGCTGCCCACCGCATCGGCCTGCGGCCGATGGAGACCGCCCGCACCATCGCCTCCGGCCTGCGCGCCGGAGCCGTCCGCCCCCGGACGGTGGCAGCATGAGCGCCACCGTCCGGCACTTGGCCGCCGTCCCCACCGACCAGGCCGCGCAGGCAGGCTGGGACGCGCCGGTCCCGGTCGGCACCAACACCGCCGCGCCGCCGCCATTCCCGCTGCACGTGCTGCCTGGTTGGGCGCGCGACATGGTGGAAGCGGTCGCGGTGTTCACGCAGACCGACACGTCGATGGCCGCCGGGGTGCTGCTGTCGGTGCTGTCCACCTGCGGGGCGCGCCGCCTGGTCGTGGAGGGCAAGCCGGGCTGGCGCGAGCCGGTCAACTCCTACGTGGCGGCCGTGGCGGGGCCGGGTGAGCGCAAGACGCCCGTGCACGGCGCGATGACCCGTCCGCTGTTCCAGGCGCAGAAGCAGATGGCCGACCAGGTGAAGCCCCTGGTCGAGCAGGAAGCCGCGCGGCGCGACATCGCCCAGCGCGCCGCCGAGCAGGCCCGCGCCACCGCCGCCAAGGCCGACGCCGACAAGCGCGATGCGGCCACCGCCGAAGCGCTTGCCGCCGTGCTGGCGGTGGAGGAGATCACCGTGCCGACAATGCCACGGCTGATCATCGACGACCACACGCCTGAGGCGCTGGTATCGCGGATGGCCGAGAACGGCGGGCGCATCGCGGTCATCTCCGACGAGGGCGGGATCTTCGACACCCTGGCCGGGCGGTACTCCGGCACGCCGAACCTGGACCCCTACCTGAAGGGGTACAGCGGTGGGCACCTGTCCACCGACCGGCAGACCAGGGCGGGCGAGACGATCGAGGATCCGGCTCTCACGGTCGGGGTCATGACGCAACCTGCGGCGCTGCGCAAGTTCGGCAGCAACGCCGAGCTGTTCGGCAGGGGACTGCCGGCGCGGTTCTGGTTCATCATGCCGCGCAGCCTGGCCGGATACCGCGACCAGGACTCCCCACCCGTCCCGGCCTCGGTCGCCGACCGGTACGAGTCCACCGTTCGCACCATGGCCGTCACCCTCGCTGGATGGGACGAGCAGCGCGTGCTGACCCTCACCGCCGAGGCGAGCCGCGTCCGTGCTGCCGCTGCGGCGACCATCGAGGAGCAGTTGCGCCCCGGCGGCGCGCTGCACGACGTCCGTGAATGGGCCAACAAGCTGTTCGGGGCCATGCTGCGGCTGGCCGGGCTGCTGCACCTGGCCCACCACCCCACCGACGCGTGGCAGCGGCAGATCAGCGACGACACGATGAGCCAGGCTGCGCAGGTCACGGCATGGCTCATCGCGCACTACCAAGCCGCCGTCGCCCTGGTCCACGGTGACCCTGCGGGCGAGACCGCGCATGACGTGCTGGCCGTGCTGGTCGCCAAGGACATGCGCACCTTCACCCGCCGGGAGCTGCACCGCCGCGTCCAGCGCAAGCTCCCGCGCGCCGAGCAGGTCATGTCGGTGCTGGCCACCCTCGCTCAGCACGGATGGGTCCGCACCACGGCGGAAGGGGACTACGAGCTGCACCCCGTCGCCCACACCTACATCAACGGAGCAGCCCCTACCGGCCGTTGATCTTCCCTGTCACTGCTGTCACCGCCTGTCACCGCCCGGCGGTGACAGCAGTTCGGGCCACTTGACCAGGGCAAACACCTAACCGCAGACGTGATTGTCACCGTGTCACCGCTGTCACCGCCCCCGGCTGTCACCACCAACTAACGACCGCACAGTGTGCCGCCCGTGCCCAGCGCGGGCGGCACACCCATCGCGAGCTACCAATCCACCGCAGATCTTGGCTCAGAAACGCTCTCAGGCCGTTTCTGGTGGCACTGAACCCCCACCCCTTCCAAATAGGAGGCTGTCCATGGCCACGACCACGCCGACTAGGAACCGGCCGACCGATCAGTTGACCGTGCCTCAGGTGATCGCTGAGTTGCAGGTCTCGCGCAGCACCTTCTACGGCTGGCGAGCCGCCGGTAAAGGCCCCAAGTGTTTCCGACTTCCGAACGGTGACCTGCGCATTCGCCGGTCCGACCTTGATCGCTGGCTTGAAAGCTTGGAGGACAACGAATGAGCCGTCAACGAGGTGTGGCGCGGCCAGACCAGGGCGACCGGAAGCTGTCGCATGACGTCCGCGTCTGGAAGATCCGCACCATGGAGGGCAAGAAGCGCAAGACGTACGGCGTGCGCTGGAAGGTCGGCGGGCGGGAACACCACGACACGTTCGCTACGTACACGCTGGCCGACGCATTCCGAGCGAAGCTGATCGGCTACCAGCAGAAAGGGACGGCGTTCGACATCGCGACCGGCCTGCCTGAGCCAATGCTGAAGGAACAGGCGGAGCGCACTTGGTATCAGCACGTGGCGCAGTACGTGGACATGAAGTGGCCGAACGCCGCGCCGAAGTCCCGTAAGTCCATCGCCGAGACACTAGCCACGGCCACGGCCGCACTGGTGAAGGACGACCGGGCGGCCCCGCCCGCCGCCGATCTACGAGCGGCAGTGTACGGATGGGTGACGCGGCCGGCAGAGCGCGCTGCGGGGTTGCCGGAGCACCTTGCGCCCGCAGTGCGGTGGCTTGAGCGCAACACGGTCGCCCTGTCCGCCCTGGAAGACCGCACGAGCGGCCCGGCACTGGTGCGGGCCACCCTCGATGTCCTTGCCAGGACGGTCAAAGGCGAGCCTGCGGCAGCGAACACGATCTCTCGACGGCGGGCCGTGCTTTACAACGTGTTTGAGTACGCCGTGGAGCTAGGCGTGCTCACCGCCAACCCGATCGACTTCATTGCGTGGAAGATTCCGAAGTCGGCGGAGACGGTAGATCGCCGAGTCGTGGTGAACGCTGAACAGGCCGAACGGCTGCTGGAAGCTGTCGCCAGGCAGGGCGACATCGGGCAACGGCTGGTCGCGTTCTACGCGTGCATGTACTACGCCGCCCTCCGGCCTGCGGAGGCCATCGGCCTTACTCGGGCCAACCTGGCTGATCTGCCGAAGTCGGGGTGGGGAGAGCTGCTATTGGCTAGATCCACGCCGCGTTCGGGTACGGCGTGGAGCAACAACGGGAGAGGTCGAGAGGAGCGCGGGTTGAAGCATCGGGCCGCAGACGACACGCGGCCAGTGCCCGCGCATCCCCGGCTGGTCACGCACCTGAATAACCATGTGGAGCGATTCGACCCTGGGCAGGGTGGTCGCCTGTTCGTCGGCCCGCTAGGCGGTCTGCTCGACGAGTCGCGTTACCTGCACGTGTGGAGGGTCGCGCGGCGGAACGCGTTGTCCCCGGCTGAGGTTGCCTCGCCGCTTGCGAAGCGACCCTACGACCTCCGGCACGCGGCGGTGTCCACCTGGCTCAACGCTGGTGTGCCGCCGACTCAGGTCGCCGAGTGGGCCGGTCACAGTGTTGCGGTCCTCCTGCGGGTCTACGCCAAGTGCATCGTCGGCCAGGACAAGGAAGCGCGCAAGCGGATCGAACGGGCGACCCGGTCAGAGCAAGGCAGTTTTTCGGAACCAACTGCCGATTCGCAGCCTGGCTAGTGCGACGGTTGCAATCATGAGCTGAGCTGCGGCTCCCGAGGTGTCCAATAAAGACAAACAGGTGAACGCAACTTAGTACGTAAGGCTGCAAGCTGAAGTACGGGACTGCGACTAGCGCATTGGACTGTTAACTTGGCTCCGCCAGGGAATCCCCTCAATCCAATCCCGAAAGGCGGATGTCGAATGACTCAGTGGCTAGGTATGAGACGCGTGGCTGCTCTAGTGCTGCTGGCCAGCAGCACTGTCGTAGTGGCGGACGCGGTGGCCGCCCCTCCGGCTAGTGCGGCAGCGTACTGCCACTACAACAACGTGGCGGCGACCGGAGCTTACCTGCCGGTCGAGAAAACCGGCTCGACGGGTGACATGAGGTATCCCGCGACCCTGCATGGTGCGACGCTCACGCTGTACTCGCACACTGCCGATGCCAGCGCCAAGGTGACCGTGGATAACGGCCGAGTCGGGGACGTCGTTTCTATCGACCGATCGAACTACCTGGTCACGGGTACGGGGGAGTCCTACTTTCAGACGACCAGCTGGGTCCAGTCGCACGGCACAGGGACGTGGGACTACTGTGAAAAGACGTTGACCGGTACCTCTGGGTCGCTGGCGGGCATCGACGGTGCCCACCGATGGATCCGAGTGTGTTTGCGCCGTTCCGGCGCGCTCCAGTGTACGAACATCTGGTACGGCGACAACGACGACGAGACCGGCGACTCCACAAGGATTGCGGCCTAGGTCACGTCAACTGATCCAGGGGTGCTCACGGAATTTTCCGCGTATCTTCCGCAGACGACCGTGGACTGCCATCCTTGGCCGGTGACAGTAGGACATGCGTACGACTTAGGGGCCTAGCTGAAGATCGCTTCAGCTAGGCCCCTACCTGTATCTTTGCAAGACAACGCGTTGCCGTTACCGCCCGTGCCAACCAAGACACACAATCGGGCAGCGGTTGAGCGGACCGCCGCCGCGGGTCCCCACCCGCCCGAAAGGAAGGGCACCTTCTTAACGGTTTCCGTATAGGAAGGTGCCCTTCTTAACGCTCGGGCGGCTCTTCCTGGAGGCCCGATGTCGCGCAAGCTGATGTTCTCCCTCGTGGCGGCCGCACTGGTGGCGGCCGCGGTCACGGTCGCCGTCGCCTGGCCGGGGGAGCAGACCGCCCCGCCGGTGCCGCCCCGGCTGACCACCGTCGCGGAGATCGCCGGGCGTGGCGCCACGCTGCCGGTGACGGCGTACGAGGCCGAGCACGCGCGCACCGACGGGACGGTCCTCGGCCCGGACCGCCGCCACGGCACGCTCGCGGGCGAGGCCTCCGGCCGGATGGCCGTCACGCTGCAACCCGGCCAGTCGCTCACGATCACCCTCACCGCGCCCGCGAACGCGGTCAACGTGCGGTTCTCCATCCCGGACAGCGCCGACGGCACCGGCCAGGACGCGGCGCTCGCGGTGCAGGCCGCCGGGGCGCAGCCGCCGCCGCTGGCGCTGACCTCGCGGTACAGCTGGTTCTACGGCGGCTTCCCGTTCACGAACCTCCCCGAGCAGGGCGGGGCGCGGCACCTCTACGACAGCGCGCGCACGCTGCTCGGCGCCGACCTGCCCGCGGGCGCGACGGTCACCCTGCGCGCCGACGCCGTGCCCACCACCCTCGACCTGATCGAGTTCGAGCAGGTCGCCGGCCCGCTGCCGCGGCCCGCCGGATCGCTGTCGGTCGCCGACTTCGGCGCGGACCCGACCGGGGCGGCCCCGGCGGGGGAGGCGTTCACCGCGGCGCTGGCCGCCGCCCGCACGCAGCGCAAAGCCCTCTACGTCCCCGCCGGCCGGTACGCCGTCGCGCGGCACCTGACCCTCGACGGGGTGACGGTCCAGGGCGCGGGCATGTGGCACACCGAGCTGCGCGGCGCGGGCGTCGGCCTCTACGGCACCGCCACCCCGCAACCCGCCCAGGGGGTACGCGTCGCCGACCTCGCGATCATCGGGGAGGTGGACGAGCGCGACGACCACGCCGCGCTGGCCGGCGTCGGCGGTGCGCTCGGCGGCGGCTCCGTGCTGGAGCGCCTGTGGATCCAGCACGTCAAGGTCGGGATGTGGCTCGACGGCCCGTTCACCGGGCTGACCGTCACCGGGTGCCGCATCCTGGACGTCACCGCCGACGGCATCAACCTGCACCAGGGCGTCAGCGACGTGACCATCCGCGACAACCTGGTCCGCAACACCGGCGACGACGGCATCGCGCTGTGGTCCGAGGCCGGGCCGGACGGCTTCGAGGGCACCTACGGCGCCGACCACCACGTCACCATCGAGCGCAACACCGTGCAGCTGCCGATGCTGGCCAACGGGATCGCCCTCTACGGCGGGCACGACAACACGGTGCGGGCGAACGTCGTCGCCGACATCCAGGTCGAGGGCGGCGGGATCCACGTCGGCAACCGGTTCTCCGCCGTGCTGCTGCGCGGCACCACGGTGATCGAGGGCAACACGACGCTGCGGGCCGGGGCCGATCACCCGTTCCTGACCACGCCGATCGGGGCGCTGTGGTTCTACGCCAAGGACGCCCCGCTCACCGGGGAGGTGCTGGTGCGCGACAACGACCTGCTGGACAGCGCGTACGCCGCGGTGCAGGCCTTCGGGTCGTCGGTGAGCGGCGTGCGGATCGACGGGTTGCGGGTGCGGGGTGCGGGCACGCACGTGCTTCAGGTCCAGGCCGCGGGGTCGCTCGCGCTGACCGGTCTGGCCGTGGACGGTGTGGGCGGGCAGCCGCTGTTCCACTGCGCCGACGCCGTCGCGTTCACCGTCACGGGCACCCCGCTCGCGCCCGGCTACTGCGGGCCGTTCGCCACGCCGGTCTATCGGTACTGACGGCCTCGTCGGCGGGGAAGACCGTTCGGCGGCTTCCCCGCCGCCGGAGGATGATCGCTGGCGGCCTCGTCGACGGGGATGCTCGGCGGCTTCGTCGGGGGAGATCGCTGTTTCGGTCAGGAAGTGCTGTCAGGCTCCATCTTCTGACCAGGAACAGCGATCTTCCCCGGCCGTGACCGGAACCGTCCCCTTCCCCGGCCGGGGCCGTCCCCTTGCCGACGGGGCCGGGACCGTCGCGTGCAAGTGGCTTGCATGTGAGTGTTCTACACTTGCGCGATGGCGCGGAGGCTGGCCGAGGTGGCCAAACATGTGGGGGTCAGCGAGGCCACGGTCTCGCGGGTGCTCAACGGCAAGCCCGGCATCTCCGACGCCACCCGCGCGGCGGTGCTGTCCGCGCTCGACGTGCTCGGCTACGAGCGGCCCACCAAGCTGCGCGGCGAGCGCGCCCGGCTGGTCGGGATCGTGCTGCCCGAGATGCAGAACCCCATCTTCCCCGGGTTCGCCGAGGTCATGGCGGGGGCGCTGGCCAAGCGCGGGTTCACCCCGGTGCTGTGCGCCCGCACGATCGACGGGGTGCCCGAGTCGGAGTACGTCAACATCCTGCTGGAGCAGAACGTCTCCGGCGTGATCTTCGCCAGCGGCCTCTACCAGCAGACCAAGGCCGCGCACGAGCACTACGCCCGGCTGCGCGAGCGGGGCCTGCCCACGGTGCTGATCAACGCGACCGCCGACGGCCTGCGCTTCCCGCGGGTGTGCACCGACGAGGAGCACGCGGTCGAGCAGGCGTACGCCCACCTCGCGGCGCTGGGCCACGAGCGGGTCGGGCTGGTCCTGGGGCCGCCGGACCACGTGCCCTCGGCCCGCAAGCTCGCCGCGTACCGCACCGCCCGTGCGGGCGCGGCGGAGTTCGTCGCGCACGGCGCGCTGACGATGGAGGAGGGCCACGCCGCCGCGGCGCGGCTCATCGCCGAGGGCGCGACCGGGCTGATCTGCGCCAGCGACGTGCTGGCGATCGGCGCCATGCGGGCGGTGCGCCGGCTCGGCAAGCAGGTGCCGGCCGACGTCTCGGTGGTGGGCTTCGACGACTCGGGGCTGATGGCGTTCACCGACCCGCCGCTGACCACGGTGCGCCAGCCGGTCGTCGCGATGGGGCAGGCCGCGGTCGCGCTGCTGATCAGCCAGATCGACGCCGAGCAGGTGCCCGACGACGAGCTGCTGTTCGAGCCCGAGCTGGTGGTGCGCGCCTCGACCGGCCCCGCTCCGGCCTGACCGCCCGCCCAGCCACCCCCATTGTCAGCGGAGCAGAACGCCAACCTCAGTCGTCGGCGGAGCGGAACGCCGCTTCGGTCGTCCGGCCGGGCGGAACGCCGTCTCAGTCGTCGGCGGAGCGGAACGAGGCCAGGCTGGTGCCGTCCTCGGTGCGGGTGAGCAGGGCCAGGTAGCGGCCGGGGTCGGCCTCGGCGATCGCCCTGGCCTGGATCACCAGGTGGTGCTGGTCCGGCAGGTAGTGGCCCTCGTCCAGCAGGAAGCCGCGGGCCAGCCAGTCGCGGGTGGGCGCGTGCTCGGTCGTGACGAAAGCCTCCAGGCAGGCCGCCCGATACCAGCCGCGCAGGTCGGCGACCCGGTCGTCCGCCAGGCGGCTCGCCGCGGTGGGCCGCCCGTCCAGCAGCGCCTCGTCGGAGTCGTACACCAGCGTCACCTGCGACCAGTGCCAGGCCCGCACCGCACAGACCTTCAGGTGCGGATGCCCCCAGGCGACCGTCTGGATCAGGTGGGTCTGCACCCGGCGCCGGCCGACCACCTCGACGAGCGGCTCGACCAGCTGGCGGTTGAGGGACTCGTCCTCGTCGTGCACGACCGCGTGCAGCAGGGGCTCGGCCAGCTCGACGGCTCTGGCCCGCTGCTCGCGCAGCTGCGCGGCGAGCAGGGCGCGCTTGTCGCGACGTCGGCGGGCCGACACCGCAGCCTCGTCGGGATCGAGCGGGCGCGACGGGTCTTGCCACCTCGGGAGGAACTTGGCCAGCAGCTCGTCGAGCCGCTCCTCGAATCCGGCATGGAGCGCGCCGTCCTGCCACGAGTCCATCAGCACATCATGCGGCCTGCCGGACAGCGCGGTAAACCGCGGCGTCCGGCAGGCGACGGCACGGATCAGAGGCAGCGGTCTTGAGGGTGGCGATCCGACCGGGTGCGATGGCGCCGCGCGGAGCGGGCGGCAGCTGAGCCATACACCCGAAAACTTCCTCACGATCTGCCCATAATGGGGCGGATCGCCGAGCCGGAGGAGGCAGGGTGACACCGCGGCTCAGTGTGGTCGTCCCGTTCTTCGACGTCGCCGAGTACATCAGCGACTGCCTGGAGTCGCTGCGCCGCCAGACCCTGCGCGAGCTGGAGGTGATCGTCGTCGACGACGGCTCGCGCGACGGCAGCGCGGGCATCGCCGAGCGCTTCTGCGCCGCCGACCCGCGCTTCCGCCTGGTCCGCCAGCAGAACCAGGGCCTCGGCCCGGCCCGCAACACCGGCGCCCGCGAGGCCGCGGGGGAGTACCTGACCTTCGTCGACAGCGACGACGTGGTGCCCGCGCACGCGTACGAGGCACTGGTCGGCTCGCTGGACCGCACCGGCTCGTCGCTGGCGGCCGGCGGTGCGCGGCGCTTCGACGGCTCGTTCGGGGTGTGGGAGTCGTGGCTGCACCGGGTGCCGTTCGCCCGCGACCGGCGCGCCTGCCACGTGCTGGACTTCCCCGCGCTGGCGCTGGACCGGATGGTGTGGAACAAGGTGTTCCGCCGCTCCTTCTGGGAGGAGTTCGGCTACGCCTTCCCGGCGATCCGCTACGAGGACTACCCGGTCACGCTGCGGGCGCATCTCGACGCGGTGACCGTGGACTGCCTGGCCGCGCCGGTCTACTACTGGCGCGAGCGCGACGGCGGCGGGTCCATCACCCAGCGGCGGTACGAGTACGCCAACCTGCGCGACCGGGTCGTGTCGGCCGAGCTGGTGCTCGACGTCGTGGACGCGCAGGCGCCCGAGCTGCGCCCGCCGGTGCACCGCCACTTCGCCCAGATCGATCTGGTCACGCTCGTGGAGGCGTTCGGTGCGGCCGACGGGCCGGACACCGCCGAGCTCGCCGCGCTCGGCCGGCG
Organism: Catellatospora sp. NPDC049609; assembly: GCF_040675365.1. Lineage (NCBI taxonomy): Bacteria > Bacillati > Actinomycetota > Actinomycetes > Micromonosporales > Micromonosporaceae > Catellatospora > Catellatospora sp. NPDC049609. The sequence goes on from NZ_JBFAOU010000012.1 coordinate 24,637, forward strand.
GCTGGCCGACCGGCTCGACAGCCGGGTCGTCGCCACGATGGCCCCGCTGGACCGGCTGCACCACCACGCGCTGCGGGCCGGCGACGTCGAGCTGCTGCGGCGGCTGGCCCTGTTCCGGGAGTCGGCCGACCCGGCCCGCGCTCCCCGGGCGGCGCGCCGGCCGGTGGTGCCGTGGGCGTACGAGCTGCGCTACCCGGAGCTGGGCGGCCCGCGGCGGCTGGCCCGGCTCACGGCACGGTCGCTGTACCTCTACACCACCGTCACCGAGGTGGACTGGCGCGACGGCGAGCTCGTGGTGAGCGGCACCGCGGAGATCCGGCACCTGCGCATGGACGAGCGGGCCGCGGTGCGGGTGACGCTGCTGAGCGGGCAGGACCCCGGCACGCCGCTGCCGGTCGAGCGGTCGGTGGCGGTGGACTCGCACGGCGAGCGCAGCGACTGCGGCTTCACGGTGCGGATACCGGGGCCGGTGCTGGCCCGGATCACCCCGGGCCGGGCCGCGCACCTGGCCGTGGAGGTGACGCACGGCCGGGTGCACCGCCGGGGCGTGCTGCGCCACCTGCGGGCGGGCAACGCCGAGGCCGCCGCGGGCGCGTGGGTCAGCGGCACGGGCTGGCTGCAGCCGTACGCCGCGCCGGACGGGCGGCTGCTGCTGCGCCACGAGCGCGACCCGGGCCGGCTCACCTCGGCGTCCATCCGCGACGGCCAGCTCGTGCTGGCCGGGCGGCTGCCGCCGGACGCGGGCACCCGGCTGCACCTGACCGGCCGCTGGGGCGGCCCGCGCCCGCTGCCGTGCGAGGTCCGCCCCGCCGCAGGCGGCACCGCGTTCACCGTCCGGCTGCCACTGGCCCGGCTGCACGCCGGCCGGGAGCCCGACGACCCGGTCACCGGGCTCACCGTGTGGCCCGTCCAGATCACCGCCAGCGGCCGGCCGCTGCTGGCCACCGGCCTGCACGAGACGGTCGGCTGCCTGCACGACGGCCGCCTCTACACGGTGGGCCGGGGCGCCGAGGGCCGCGCCGTGCTCGCTGAACGGCCGCCGCGGCTGCTCGCCGACGAGGCCGCGCTGCGAGACGACCGCACGGTCGCGGCCGGGGGACGGCTGTGGGTGCCCGCCGACGGCATGACCCTGGTGTGGCGCGGCACCGGCCCGTCGCGGGGCACCCCGGACCTGCCGTGCACCGTGTCCACCGGCGCCGGCCGCTGGACCGCGACCCTGGCCTGGCGGGACTTGCTCGGCGCGGGCGACGGCGGCGGCAGCGGCGAGTGGACGCTGTTCACCCAGCCCGCCGACGGCATGGCGTACCCGGTGGTCGCGGACGGATTCCTGGCCGGGCGCAGCGCGGTCACCCTGCGCGCGGGCCGGGTCGAGCTGGTGCTGCGTCCGCTGGCCGACCGGTTGCGGGTCGAGGTCCACGACGGGGGCGCGGGGGGCCGGACGCCATGACCGACACCCGGCCCGGCCCGGCGGACACGCGGCCGGCGGAGGTCGCCGGAGCCGCGCCCGCACGCGACGCCGACGACACCCGCCCCGCCTGCACCGGGGCCGTGCTGCGACGCCTGCTGCGCGACGTGCTGCCGCCGCACGGCCGCGTGCTGCTCGCCGGGCCGCACGCCGCCGACGTGATCGCGCTGGTCGCCCGGAGTGGCGCCCACACCACCGTGCTGGTGGGCGACGCGGGGCAGGCTCGGGAGGCGGCCGCGGCGGCGTATCCGGGCAGCGTCGACCTGCGTACGGGCGCCGTCGGCGAACCCGTCGACCAGCCGCCGTTCGACGTCGTGCTCGCCGTCGACGGACTCGACCGCGTGCCCGGACTTGACGGCCCAGGCCTGTCCTGGCCGCACCGGCTGCGCCTGCTGGCTGGCTACGCCGCGGGGATGTGCCGGACCGAGCCGGACAGGGTGGGCGTACCCGTCTTCGTGGTCGGCTGCGGGAACGCGTTCTCGCTGGTCAGGTTGCTTGACGCCCGCCCATTCGGGCAGCGCCCCGCAGACCCGCCCGAAACATCGTCACCGGTGACGGGCGACCTCGCCGCGCGGCCCGCGTCACCCGGCGCGCTGGCCGCGGCGCTGGCGGAGGCCGGGATCGCCGACGGCGCGGTGTACGCGGCGTTCGGGCCGGACGGTGAACCGCACACGATCCTCGACACCGCGACCGTGCTCGGCCCCGGTGGGTTCGCCGCGCGGGCGGCCGTTCGGGGCATGGAGGCCGCCGCGAGCGGGATGCCGCTGCTCCGCCCGGTCGCCGAGGCGGCCGAGTCCGCCGTGCGTGCCGGGCTGCTGGCCGCGGTGCCCGCGCGGTGGCTCGCCGTGTCCGGCGCGCGGGCGCGGGCCCTCTACACCCGGGGCGGGGCGGAACTGGTCGTCGCGGCGGACCCCGAGCCGGACGGCTGGCGGGTCACCGGTGACGTGGACGTCCCGCCGCAGGGCCGGGCGGTGCCCGACCCGGCCGTCCCGCCGCTGCGCGCCCGCGCCGAGGCCACGCGGCCTGTCCGCGTCGAGACCACGTCGCCGCCACCTGCCCACGCGGAGACCGCGCCGCCGCCGGCCGTCCGCGCCGAGGCCGTGTCGCCGCTGTACGTGTCCGCCGGTGGTGTTCCGGCGCGGGTGCCCGAGGGCGGGACCGTCGAGCGGCTGCTGCGCGGGCAGGCCGCGGCGGGCGACGTGACCGCGGTGCGCGTGCTGGCCGCGGAGATCGGGGCGTGGCTGCGCGCGTACCACGCCGTGCGGCCGGACGCGCTGGTGTGCCTGGACGACCTGGTGCCCGCCGGGCCCGCGCTGGTGCCGGGGGTGCTCGGCTGGGCGTGGGCCGAGCCGGTCGGGTCCGGCGAGGTGCTGGCCGCGGCCTGGTTCCGCTGGCACGAGCGGCTCGCGGCGGCGGGGGCCCCGCATCCGTGGCCGCCGTGGATGAGCGCGGACGACCTGGTCGCGGTATGGCTGGACGCGGCGGGCGAGCCGCCCGGACCCGAGATCCTGGCGCAGGGGCGGCGGATCGCCGCGGCGCTGCGGGCCGCCGAGGGGGTGCCCGCGACGCCGGCGGATCTGCGTACCGCGCTGACGGTGGCGGCGTCGGCGCGCGAGCACACCGCGGAGCTGTCCGAGCACATCGGGGCCCTGTCCCGGACGCTGCGGCTGCGCGACGAGCAGTTGCAGGTGCGGGAGCGGCACATCCGGGAGCAGCGGGCGCAGCTGCGCCGCATCCGCGGCTCGCGCAGCTTCCGCCTGGTGCGCCTGCTGCAGCAGTTGTGGCATCCCCGCGAGCTGGCCCGCGCCGTGGCCCGCCGGCTGCACCTGCGTTAGGGACCGGACTGGTACGACGCCAGCAGGCGGTTCTCCTCGGCGTGCTTCGGGTACGCCAGCGAGACCAGCACGATGCCGACCACGATGGCCAGCGCGGCGGCCGAGTACGCCCAGCGGTCGCCCGCCAGGAACGCCTCCTTCGCCGCCTGGATGATCTGCGTCGAGTACTCCGGGTAACGCTGCGCCGTCTGCGCGGCGCTGGCGAAGGACTTCTGCAGCTCCGCCTCGGTGGCCTGGCTGACCTGCTGGGACTCGGGCGAGTCGGTGATCTGCGTGGCGAACGACTTGGTGTACCCGGCGGTCAGCAGCGCGCCGAGCAGCGACTGCATGATCGCGCCGCCGAGGTCGCGCTGCAGGTCGGCGGTGCCCGAGGCCATGCCGGCCCGCTGCACCGGCACCGAGCTGGTGAGCGCGCGCGAGGCGGGCGTGCCGGCGAACCCGATCCCGATGCCGACCAGCGCGTACGCCAGCGCGACCCGCCAGTACGGGATGCCCTCCTGCCACAGCAGCAGCATGGTGAGGAAGCCCGCGAGCAGGAACACGTACCCGCACAGCAGGGTGAAGCGGGAGCCGTACCGCTCGATCAGCTTGGCCGAGCGCGGCGCGACCATCGTCATCAGCAGCGGCGAGGGCAGGATCGCGGCCCCGCTCTGCAGCGTGGTGTAGCCGAGCACGTTCTGCATGAACTGCTGGCCGATGAACAGCGAGCCCATCAGCGAGCCGAACACGATGATCCCGGCGAGCGCGGCCACCCAGAACGTGCGCCGCGAGGCCACGTTCAGGTCGTAGAGCGGGTTCGGGGCGCGGCGCTGGCGCAGCACGAACGCGACGGCGGCGGCCAGGGCGACCAGGAACAGCCCGGCCACGGCCGCCCCGGCGCCGGGCGTGGGCGCGAAGTTGAGCCCCAGCACGAGCGCCGCGACGAGCAGCACGGACAGGATGCCGCCGAGGTTGTCGACGGGTTCGGTGGTCTCGTTGACGTGCGCGGGGACGTTGCGCGACGCGAGGAACAGCGCGACCAGCGCCAGCGGCAGGGTGAGCAGGAAGACCGAGCCCCACCAGAACCACTGCAGCACCAGGCCGGACAGCATCGGCCCCGTCGCCGAGATGGCCCCGCCGATGGCCGACCACAGCGCGATGGCCCGGGTCCGCTGCGGCCCCGACCACAGGGCGGTGATCAGGGCGAGGGTGGTCGGGTACGCCATGCCGGCGGCGAGGCCGCCCAGGATGCGCGACAGTACCAGCATGACGTCGGAGACGGAGTAGGCGGCCAGCAGGCTGGCGGGGATCGCCAGGCCGGTGCCGACGAGCAGCAGCAGCTTGCGGCCGTAGTGGTCGCCGACGGCGCCGAGGTAGAGCACCGAGGCGGCCAGGCCGAGCGAGTAGCCGACCGCGACCAGGTTGAGCGCGGTCTGCGAGGAGTCGAACGCCCGGCCGATGGACGGCAGCGCGACGTTGGCGACGGACAGGTTGAGGTTGGCCACCGCGGCGACCAGGATCAGCGTGCCGAGCACGAGTGCCTGGCGCGCCGGGGCGGTGCCGGACGCCGCCGGAGTGGCCGTCATGCTCCCGCCTTTCTGCCGGCGCGCTGGTGCGGACGTACTCACCAGGCTATGACGGCATAAGTCGCATAAATTCGCCAATCTCCTTTTTGGCTGCCGCTCCGTGTGGGCGATCTTGTGCGGTTCGTGTCGTCGGGGCGACGCGAACTGCACAAGATCCGGCACGCGGCGGCCTCGGCGAGTGGCCGGCCCCGGTAGCATCGCCGCCGTGGCAGAGGGTCTCGCGCAGCGGCTGGCCGCCGTGCCGGGCGTCGTCGGCGTGGTGCTGGGCGGCAGCCGGGCCCGCGGCGAGCACCGTCCCGACAGCGACACCGACCTCGGTGTGTACTACCGCGGCAGGCTCGACGTGGACGCGCTGCGGGCGCTGGCCGCCGAGGTGGCCACCGAGCATGACGTCTACGGCCCGGGCGACTGGGGTCCGTGGGTGGACGGCGGCGCCTGGCTCACCGTGGACGGCCGCGCCGTCGACTGGATCTACCGCGACCTGGACCGGGTACGCGCCGTGTGGGCGGACTGCCAGGCGGGCCGGTACACCGTGGAGCGCCAGGCCGGCCACCCGCTCGGTTTCTACAGCCACGCCTACGCGGGCGAGCTGGCCCTGTGCCGGGTGCTCGCCGATCCGACCGGCGAGCTCGGCGAACTGCGCGAGCAGACGCTGACCTACCCCGCCCCGCTCGGGGACGCGCTGGTCGGCGGCCTGTGGGAGGCGGAGTTCTCCATCGCCGGAGCGCGCAAGGTGCCGGGTGACCGGGTGTACGTCGCCGGGTGCATGTTCCGCGCGGTCGGCGTGATGGCGCAGGCCCTGCACGGCCGGGCCGGCCGCTGGACCATCAACGAGAAGGGCCTCGTCGCGTCCGCGGCCCGACTGCCACTGGCTCCGGCCGGGTTCGGGGAACGCGCCGAGACGGCACTGACCGACCTGGACGCGGCCTCGGACCTGCTCGACCGGGTGCGGGTCGCGGTCGGTGACCCGCCCGCGGGCTCGCCGGTCGGTGACGCGGCCACGGGCTCGCCATCTCCCTGATCCAGCACGACGTCTCGTACTGGCCACCGCATGGCACTCCTGCCCGGCGGGGCCCGGTGCTGCTTGCCCTGCGCCGCCCGGCGCGGCACGGTATCGGGGTGACGACTCCCGAGGTCCGGCTGGACGAGATCGTGATCGTGCCCTACGACCCGCGCTGGCCGGAGCTGTTCGCGCAGCAGCGGGACGCGGTCGCGGCGGCGCTCGCGCCGGTGCTGGTCGGGCCGGTCGAGCACATCGGCAGCACGTCGGTGCCCGGCCTGGCGGCAAAGCCGATCATCGACATGCTGGCCAGGGTCACCGACTACCGGCAGGCGGCCGCGTGCCGGGCGGCGATGGCGCGGATCGGCTGGACGCACGCCCCCGAGCCCGCCGACGAGCAGCTGCGGCGCTGGTCGTACTGCTTTCCCGACGCCGCCCGGCGCAGCCATCACCTGCACGTGGTCGAGCACGCGTCCACGGGCTGGCCGACCTGGCTCGCCTTCCGTGACCGGCTGCGCGCCGACCCGGCCGCGGCCGGGCGGTACGCCGCGCTCAAGGCGGACCTGGCGGCCCGCGACCGGCACGACCGGCCCGCCTACCGCGCGGGCAAGGCGCCGTTCATCGAGGGCGTGCTGTCCGGCGGGAGCTGAGGCGGGGCCGGTGGCGGGTCATCGAGGTGACCCGCCTCAACTGTCGTGGAAGCGGGTGGGTGGGGATGGATGTGCGGGCCGCGGTCGGTGCGCTGCCGCGTGAGCCGGGCGTGTACCGGTTCCGCGACGCGCGCGGGCGTGCCATGTACGCCGGCCGGGCGGTGGACCTGCGCCGCCGGGTCGGCTCGTACTGGCGGGACCTCGGCGACCGGCCGCACCTGGCGCGGATGGTGCGGGCGGTGGCCCGGATCGAGGCCGTGGTCTGCGACTCCGAGCACGAGGCGGCCTGGCTCGAACGCAACGTGCTGGAGCACCGGATGCCGCCCGCGAACCGGGTGCCGGGCGGGCTGGAGACGCCGGTGCACATCCGGCTCGACAGCTCGGCCGCGACGCCGGGGCTGAAGGTCGTGCACCTGCCCACGCCGCGCCGGGACACCGCCTGGTTCGGCCCGTACCTGGGCGGCCAGCGGGCGCGCACCACCGTCGCGGCGCTGCACCGGGCGTTCCCGCTGCACTACACCGGGGCGGCGCTCACCGTCGCCGAGCGGGAGATGGCCCGCGCCCGCGGCGTCGGCCCCGAGCGGCGGGACGAGCTGGTCGGGGCGGTGCGCGCGGTGCTGGACCGCGATCCCGCCGCCGTCGCGGCGTTGCGCGCCGAGCTGGTCCGGCGGCGGCAGGCCGCCTCCGACGAGGCCGCGTACGAGCTGGCCGGGCGCATCCAGGGCGAGCTGGAGGCGCTGGAGTGGACGGTCGCGCCGCAGCGGGTCACCGTCGCGACGGCGTACGACCTCGACGTGTCGGGCTGGCATGAGGGCACGCTGGTGTCGTTCACCATCCGGGGCGGCCGGATGCGGGACTGGCGGCAGCGCGCCTGCTCGGCCCGGGCCGCGCAGCAGCACCTCGACGCCACCCCGCCGCCCTGGCGGGAGTTCGCCGGGCGCAACGCCGTGCTGGCCGCGACGCTCGCGGCACACGCAGGCCGACCGGCGCGCGGATCGTGACCTGGCGCGCCGAGCAACGGCGCGTTAAGAAGGTGCCCTTCCTCTACGCAGGGCGTTAAGAAGGTGCCCTTCCTTGCCTTAATGGGGTTGCCGGGGTGGGTGGGGCGGGTCAGGATCGACGCACGATGAGGTTCGTCCTACATGACAAGACGCGGCGTGGATTCGCCGCCGAGAGCCTGGCGGGGTTGTCCGTCGGGGACGCGCTGGGAGCGCAGTACTTCATGGTCGGGCGCAGGGTCGCCGACCTCGTGGCGGGCGTCGTCCCGCCGCCGGTCTGGGAGTGGACCGACGACACCGAGATGGCCTGCTCGGTCACCTGGATGCTGAACGAGGCCGGGCGGATCGACCCGGACCGGCTCGCCGAGGCGTTCGCGCAGCGCTGCGAGCCCCACCGCGGGTACGGCGTGGGCGCGTTCGTGATCCTGCGGCGGGTGCGCGGCCCCGCGTCCTGGCAGCAGGCCGCGACCGAGGCGTTCGAGGGGCAGGGCTCGTGCGGCAACGGTGCCGCGATGCGGGTCGCGCCGGTGGGGGCGTACTTCCCGGACGATCCGCGCCGGGCGGCCGAGGAGGCCGTCGCCTCGGCGATGGTCACCCATGCCCACCCGGAGGGGGTCGCCGGGGCGGTCGCCGTGGCCGTCGCGGCCGGTCAGGCCTGCGCCGGGCGGCTGTCCGGCACCCGGCCCAAGCCGGGCCCGTTCATCGACGCGGTGCGGGCGCTCACCCCGCCGGGCCGGGTGCACCGCGGGCTCGGCCGGGCGCGCCGGATGCTGCACCTGCCCGCCGCCGAGGCCGCGTACGAGCTGGGCAACGGCGCCGCGATCACCGCCCAGGACACCGTGCCGTTCACCATCTGGGTCGCGGCGCGGCTGCTGCACGACTACCCGGCGGCGATCCGCACCTGCGTCGAGGCGGGCGGGGACGTGGACACCACCGCCGCGATCGTGGGCGGCGTCGTGGCCGCGTACACCGGGATCGCGGGTATCCCCGCGCAGTGGCTGGCGTCGCGGGAACCCCTGCCCGCCTGGGCGGGCTGACGCCGCGACCGTGATCGGTGCGCCGCCCGCACCGCCGGGCGGGGCCTCGATCACCGCAGCTGGGGGGCGACCTCCGTGGCGACCAGCTCCAGGTGGTCGAGGTCGGTCAGGTCGAGGGTCTGCAGGTAGATCCGTTCCGCGCCGATCGCGGCGTACCGGCCGATCTTGTCGACGATCTCGGCCGGGGAACCGGCCAGGCCGTTGGCCCGCAGCTCGTCCTCGGCCCGGCCGATGGCGGCCGCGCGCCGTCTCACCTCGGCCGGGGTGCGCCCGCAGCACAGCACCAGTGCGTTGGACAGCCGCAGCGTGCCGGGATCGCGCCCGGCCCGCGCGCAGGCCGTCCGGACGCGGCCGAACTGGGCCGCGCTGTCCTCGACGCTCGCGAACGGCATGTTGAACTCGTCGGCGAACCGGGCCGCGAGCACCGGGGTGCGCCGCTTGCCGCCGCCGCCGAGCAGGATCGGCGGGTGCGGCTGCTGCGCGGGCTTGGGCAGCGCGGGGGAGCGGGTCAGCGTGTAGTGCTTGCCGTGGAAGTCGAAGCTGCCCCCGGCGGGCGTGCTCCACAAGCCCTGGATGATCTGCAGCTGCTCGCCCAGCCGGTCGAAGCGCTCGCCGACCTCGGGGAACGGGATGCCGTACGCCTCGTGCTCCTCGGTGAACCAGCCCGCGCCCAGCCCCAGCTCGACGCGGCCGCCGCTCATCGCGTCGACCTGCGCCACGCTGATCGCCAGCGGCCCGGGGAACCGGAACGTCGCCGCGGTCATCAGCGTGCCGAGCCGGATCCGGCGGGTGTCGCGGGCCAGCCCGGCCAGCGTGATCCAGGCGTCGGTCGGCCCCGGCAGGCCGCTGACGTCGCCCATCTTCAGGTAGTGATCGGACCGGAAGAACGCGCCGTACCCGGCGTCCTCGGCGCAGCGGGCCACCGCGAGCAGCTGTTCGTACGACGCGCCCTGCTGGGGCTCGGTGAAGACGCGCAACTCCATGGTCCGAGCCTAGATCCCCGCCCGTCCCGGCCAGGCGGGGACCGCGTACCGGCTGTCGCTTGTCTGTCAGTTAAGAATGTTGCAAGATGGCGTCTTCGATGAGTCTCGATGCCGGGCCGCCCGGAGCCCGGCGGCGCCGGAACGGTCCAGGGGGTCCGCCGCGTGCTGCTCGTCTACTCCGGCCGCCACAAGGCCGCGTCCAGCTGGTCCCGCGCCATCCTGCGGGAGGCCGCCGCCGTCCTCGGCCTGAACATGGTCACCGTCATCGCGCCCGAGCAGTGGGCGCCGTACGGCTCGCTCGCCGAGCTGGTCAGGCAGGAGCGGGTCGACCTGCTGTCGCTGACCAACATCCAGCAGCGGCACTACGCGACGCTGCCGCCCCGGCGCACCGTCAACGTCATCCGCGACCCGCGCGACATCGTGGTCTCGGGATACTTCAGCCACCGCAACACCCACGCCGTGCAGGCGCTGGGGGTGACCTGGCACGAGCTGATCGGCCACCGGGCGCGCCTGCTGGAGCTGGACGTCGCGGACGGGCTGCTGGAGGAGATCGAGTTCAGCGGGTACTTCCTCGACCACATGGACACCTGGGACTACCACCAGCCGGAGGTCCTCGAGCTGCGCATGGAGGACCAGATCGGCGACCAGGTGGCGGTGTGGACCCGGATCTTCGAGCACTACGGGCTGCTGGTCCCGCAGCGGACCGTCGGCGGGTGGATCCGCACCGCGGCGGTGAAGTGGCGCCTGGGCGCGCTGCGGGCCGAGCCCGGCACCGCCCGGCTGCGGCGCGTGCTGCCCGCGCCCCGGCTGCGCCGGCTGCCGGCGTCGTACGTGCCGCTCGCGGTGGGCTACCACACCTTCACCCGGCTGTCGTACTCCGACCGGCGGCCCGGCGAGGCGGACGAGATGAACCACTACCGCAAGGGCGTCCCGGGCGACTGGCGCAACTACTTCACCGAGCGGCACCGCAAGGCCTTCCGCGCGCGGTACGGCGACCTGGCGGAGCGGCTGGGCTACCCCGCCGACTAGCGGGGACCTGCCCGTTGAGGCGGACGGGCAGCGGTCGGAGATCGCGGTCTGCGGCCGGAATCCGCAGTCCCGCCGCAGCATCCGACCGTGGCCATCGATATTCGGTCGCGCAGCCGGGCGGCACCTGAGTGTGGCGTCGATCACTCCGGATGCGACGGTCGCCCGGAAGGGGTAGTTTTCGTTTCGTGACATTCAGCGCGCTCACCGGTCCAATCCGGTGGGTCGCGCGCCTTTCCGCACGGCTGCTGACCGCGCTGGCGCTGATGAGCCTGCTGCTGGCGCCGGCCGCGGCCCGTGCCGCCGAGCCCGCCCCGCAGCCGCGCGCCGAGCAGTCCGCCGTCACCGCGCGGGTCGAGGAGGAGCGGGCACCGTCCGCCCGCCCGGCCGCCGCCGTCCACATCGGATGTGTCGCCGCCGTCGAGGCCGCCCGGCCGCTTCCGGCCGTCGCGGCGCCGCTCGACCCGGCCCATCCCGGGGCGCAGGGCTGCCGCGCGCCGCCGGTGCGGTAACACCCGACAGCCGAGTTCCGCGGCATTCCGCCGGTTTCGTCCCGGCGCTTTCCGGTGATGACACCGGTATGCCCGCCGGTCGGCGCAGCTTCGTAGGCTCCCTGCCCGTGCGCCGCGAACACCCTTCCGCCTTCGCGACACATCTCGTCGCGCCCACCCCTCAGCCACCCCGAGGTGTTGCTCATGAACGTCGTCCTGGACATCTTCGTGCGTGACCTGCCCAGCGCCCTGCTGGCCTGGTCCGTGCTCGCCCTGCTGGCCGTCGCGTCGATCGGCGTGCTGGCCGCGTACACCCGCCAGTCCGAGCCGCAGGCCCCGGCGCCCGCGCCCGAGCTGCTGCAGCGGCAGCAGGAGCTGCTGACCGCGCACGCCCAGACGCTGGTCCGCAAGGCCCGCGAGGCGACCGCCGCAGCCGAGCGCGCCGCCGCGGCGGCCCGGCGCCGCCGCGAGGAGTGGCTGGCCGCGCAGGAGGTGGCCGAGCGCGCCTGGCAGAACTACGACGAGGCCGACTCGCAGGCGCGCCGGGTGCTGACGGCGTCCGCGCTGCCCCTGCCGCGCACCCCGCAGACCCCCGCCGAGTACGCGTTCCGCGAGCGCTACCTGCACCGCTCGGCGATGTCGGCGTGCTCGCACAACCGCCTGTCCGCGCTGGAGCTGAGCGACGCGCTGGCGCACCGCGAGGGCTGGGACCCGCGCCGCCACCCGATCGAGCAGGAGGCGATGCTGTCGAAGATGGCGCGGGCCTCGCTGCGCACCGCGTACCGCCGGGCCTCCGAGACGGAGAAGCAGGCGTGGCTGGCGACCGAGGCGGCGACGGCCGCGGCGCAGTCGCTGCGGGCCGCCGCGCACACCGCGCAGATGCGCGCCCGCCGGGCGACCCGCCGGCTGAACCCGGCCGACCCGGCCGGCGACGGCCTCGCCCCGCAGGAGTGAGCCGCTCGTGTCCCGCGGACGCGGTGCCGCCGACCGGGGCTCCATCGCGCGGGCAGCGAGGTGGAGCTGCGGTCGGCGGCCGGTAACGGCGTCGCGCGGACGCGGCGGGGGCCGGTAGGGTCCCGGCATGATCATTCGTGAGGCGACCGCCCAGGACTGGCCGCGGATCTACCCGTTCTTCCGGCAGATCGTCGAGGCGGGGGAGACGTACGCGTTCCCGGAGGGCATGGATCCCGACCAGGCCCGGCCGTGGTGGATGGAGCAGCCGCCGGGGCGCACCGTGGTCGCCGCCGACGGGGACACCGTGCTCGGCTCGGCCAAGATGGGGCCGAACCGCCCGGGTCGCGGCGCGCACATCGCGACCGCCAGCTTCATGGTCGACCCGGCGCACGGCGGGCGCGGCGTGGGCCGGGCGCTCGGCACGCACATGATCGAGTGGGCGCGGGCGGCTGGGTACCACGGGATCCAGTTCAACGCGGTGGTGGAGACCAACGCGGCGGCGGTGCACCTGTGGCAGGCCATCGGCTTCGAGATCCTCGCCACGGTGCCGGAGGCGTTCGCGCATCCGGTGCACGGCCGCGTCGGGCTGCACGTGATGTACCAGCGCCTCTAGGCGAAACCGCCCACCGGGACGCGTTCCGGTGGCGCGGGAGCGGCATTTGGTGCGAATCGCGCACTCCGGATGGGCGCGGCGGTGCGAAATCCGCGATCACCGGCAAGTGCGGAGCGTAGAGGGCCGATTACGTTCAGTGAAAAAATCTTGAGTTTGCCCTGGACGGGGGCCGGTCGGCCGACGTAGCGTGATCCCCAGTGGCGCGACGCTCGATGAAGGCCCCAGGGGTCCCAGCGGGCCGGCCCGGACGGAGATGTTCCGTCAGGAGGCGCCGAGCGAAGTGCACAGGGGGATGGGTGGACAGATGCCGTTGGGGGACGGCGTCCACCCGGACAGTGAAAAGGCCGGCGGTCGCTAACGGGGGTGAGCGACCGCCGGCCGCACTGTCGACGGGGACGGCGAAGGCCGGTGCCCCGGACCCGCTCCCGCCGATCCAGGGCCTGCCGGTCTAGGCGTAGACCTCGCCGCGGGCGGCGCGCTCGACCAGCGACGCCGGCGGCTCGAACCGCTCGCCGTAGCGCTCGGCCAGCTCCCGGGCACGCGCCACGAAACCGGACAACCCGCCGTCGTACTGGTTGACGTACTGCAGCACGCCGCCGGTCCAGGCCGGGAAGCCGATGCCGACGATCGAGCCGATGTTCGCCTCGGGCACCGAGCGCAGCACGCCCTCGTCCAGGCACTTCACCGATTCGATCGCCTCGGCGAACAGCATCCGCTCCACCATGTCGGCGAACGGCAGGTGCGTCGTCCCGCCACCGAAGGCGTCCTTCAGGCCCGGCCACAGTCCGGTCCGCCTGCCGTCGGCGTAGTCGTAGAAGCCCGCGCCCTCCAGCCGGCCCGGCCGGCCGAACTCGTCGACCATCCGGTCCCCGACCGTGAAGTGCGGCAGCTCGACCCAGGTGCCGCCGGCCGCCTCGTGCGCCCGGCGGTACTCGTTGCGCACCTTCTGGCCCAGCTTCATGTTGATCTCGTCGCTGAGCGCGAGCGGCGCGGTGGGGTAGCCCGCCTGCAGACCCGCCTGCTCGATGGAGGCCGCGGCGACGCCCTCGGCCACCATCCGCACCGCCTCGTTGATGAAGGTGCCGATCACGCGGCTGGTGAAGAAGCCCCGGCTGTCGCCGACCACGATCGGCGTCTTGCCGATCTGGGCCGCGAAGTCGACCGCCCGCGCCAGCGCCGCGTCCGAGGTCTTCTCCCCGACGATGATCTCCAGTAGCTGCATCTTGTCGACCGGCGAGAAGAAGTGCAGGCCGATGAAGTCCTCCGGCCGGGTCACCCCGTCAGCCAGGCCCGAGATGGGCAGCGTCGAGGTGTTCGAGCCGAGCAGCGCGTCGGGCGCCAGGTGCGGCTCGATGTCCGCGAAGACCTGCTTCTTCAGGTCGGTGTCCTCGAACACCGCCTCGATCATCAGGTCCGCGCCGAGGGCGTCGGCGGCCCGGTCCGTCGGCGTGATCCGGGCGAGCAGCTCCTCCTGCTTGTCCGGGGACACCTTCGCCCGGGTCATCACCTTGCGGGAGTACTCCTTCCCGCGCTGCGCGGCGTCCAGGGTGACGTCCTTGAGCACCACCTCGATGCCCGCCTTGGCGCAGCGGTACGCGATGCCCGCGCCCATCATGCCCGCGCCCAGCACCACCACCCGGGTGACCGGACGCCGTGGGAAGCCCGCCGGGCGCGCCCGGCCCTTGGTGATGTGCTGCATGTCGAAGTGGAACGCCTGCATCATGTTCTTCGCGATCTGGCCGCAGACCAGGTCGGCGAAGTACCGCGTCTCGATCTTCAGCGCGGTGTCGACGTCGACCTGGGTGCCCTCGACCGCGGTCGACAGCAGCTGCTGCGGGGCCAGGAACGGGGTGTTGCGGCTACGGCCGCGCAACGTCGCGGTGATCGGGATGATCACGTTGTTGGCGAAGGCGAGCGACTTCGGGTCCCCGCCGGGGTTGCGGTAGCCCTTGACGTCCCACGGCTGCGCCGCGTCCGGGTTCGCCGCGATCCAGGCCCGCGCCTTGGCGAGCAGCTCGTCCGGGCCGGTGGCGAGCTCGTCCACCAGGCCGATTTCCAGCGCCTGCGCCGGGCGGAAGGCGCGGCCCTCCAGCAGCACCTTGGTCAGCGCGTCGGACAGGCCGAGCATGCGTACGGTGCGCGTCACGCCGCCCGCGCCCGGGATGATGCCGAGGGTGATCTCGGGCAGGCCGAGCCGGACGTCCCCGCGGTCCAGCACGACGCGGTGGTGGCAGGCGAGCGCGATCTCCAGGCCGCCGCCCAGCGCGGCGCCGTTGACCGCGGCGACCACCGGCCGGCCCAGCTTCTCCAGGCGCCGCAGCTGCGCCTTCATGATGTCGGTGGCCCAGGTCAGGTGCACCGGGTCGCGCTCGGCGAGCATCGACCTCAGGTCGCCGCCGGCGAAGAAGCTCTGCTTCGCCGAGGTGAGGATGACGCCCTGGACCGTCTCCCGCTCGGCCTCCAGCCGGTCCAGCGTCGCGATCAGGCCGCGGATGAACGTCTCGTTCATGGTGTTCACGGCGTGGGCCGGGTCGTCCATGGTGAGCGTGACGATGCCGTCGGCGCTCTGTGCCCAGTCGAACATGGGGTTGCCTCTCAGATCCGCTCGATGATGGTCGCGATGCCCATGCCGCCGCCGACGCACAGCGTCACCAGCGCCCGGCGGGCCTGCCTGCGTTCCAGCTCGTCCACCACGGTGCCGACGAGCATGGCGCCGGTGGCGCCCATGGGGTGTCCCATCGCGATGGCGCCGCCGTTGACGTTGACCTTCTCCATCGGCAGGTCCAGCTCCTTGACGAAGCGCAGCACGACGGAGGCGAAGGCCTCGTTGAGCTCGAAGATGTCGATGTCGTCGACGGTCAGCCCGGCCATGTCGAGCACCTTGCGGGTGGCCGGGGCCGGGCCGGTGAGCATGATGACCGGCTCGCTGCCGGTCAGCGCCGCGGCGACGATCCGCGCGCGGGGGGTCAGCCCCAGCCGGCGGCCCGCCTCCTCGCTGCCGACCAGCACCATCGCCGCGCCGTCGACGATGCCGGAGGAGTTGCCGGCGGTGTGCACGTGCTCGATCCGCTCGATCCAGTGGTACTTCTGCAGCGCGACCGGGTCGTAGAGGGACCCCATCGCGGCGAACGACGCGGGCAGCTTGGCCAGCGCCGCCATCGACGCGTCGGGGCGGACCAGCTCGTCGTGGTCGAGCACCGGCACGCCGCGGTCCACCACCGGCACCACGGACTTGGCGAAGTAGCCGCCGGACCAGGCCGCCGCGGCCCGCTGCTGCGACTGCAGGGCGTACGCGTCGACGTCGTCGCGGCTGAAGCCGTCCACGGTGGCGATCAGGTCCGCGCCGATGCCCTGCGGGACGAACTGGGCGACCCGCGCCGTCTCCGGGTCGAACGCCCACGGGCCGCCGTCGGCGCCCATCGGCACCCGCGACATCGACTCCACGCCACCGGCGATGATCAGGCTGTCCCAGCCGGAGCGCACCCGCGCCGCGGCGGTGTTGACCGCCTCCAGGCCGGACGAGCAGTACCGGTTGAGCTGCACGCCGCAGACCGTGTCGGGCAGGCCCGCGGCCAGCGCGGCCGCCTTGGCGATGTTGCCGCCCTGGTCGCCGACGGGCATCACCGAGCCGAGCACGATGTCGTCGATCGCGGCCGGGTCCAGCCCCGGGTGGCGCCGGCGCAGCTCGTCGATCAGGCCGGTGAGCAGGGAGATCGGCTTGACGCCGTGCAGCGCCCCGGTGTGCTTGCCGCGCCCGCGCGGGGTGCGGACCGCCTCGTAGACGTATGCCTCTGTGGTCACAGCGAGTCCTTTCGTGGAGTGGCGCCGATCGCGCCGGAGGCGAGCAGCTGCTCGATGTCGGCGTCGGCGAAGCCGTGCTCGGCCAGCACCTGCCGGGTGGCGCCGCCGGTCGGCGCGACGCCCGCCGGGCGGGCCGCGGGGGTGCCGCCGAAGCGCGGCGCGGGGGCGGGCTGCACGAGGCCGTCGATCTCGACGAACCCGCCGCGCGCCACGTGGTGCGGGTGCCGGGGCACCTCGGCCAGCGTCAGCACGGGGGAGAAGCAGGCGTCTACGCCATCGAACCGGGCGACCCACTCGTCGCGGGTGCGGCGGCGTACCACGTCGGCGATCTGCTTCTTGCGGGCCGGCCAGCGGGTCCGGTCCTCCTGGCCCGCGAAGTCGGCCGGGTCCAGCCCCAGGGTCTCCAGCATCGCCCGGTGAAACTGCGGCTCGATCGCGCCGAACGCGACGTGCCCGCCGTCGGCGGTCTCGTACGTGTCGTAGAAGTACGCCCCGCCGTCGAGCGGGTTGGTGCCCGGCTCGGTCCACAGCCCCATCGCGGCGGCGGCGTAGAAGCTGCCGAGCAGCGCGGCGGCACCGTCCACCATGGCCACGTCGACGACCTGGCCTTTTCCGGTGTGGGCGCGCGAGTGCAGCGCCGCCAGCACGCCGACGGCGAGCAGCATGCCGCCGCCGCCGAAGTCGGCGATCAGGTTGATCGGGATCACCGGGCCGGTGCCCGGCCGCCCGATCGCGCCGATCACGCCGGCCAGCGCGGAGTAGTTCACGTCGTGCCCGGCGACCCGGGCCAGCGGCCCGTCCTGGCCCCAGCCGGTCATCCGGGCGTACACCAGGCGCGGGTTGCTCGTGGTGAAGACGTCCGGGCCGAGGCCGAGCCGCTCGGTGACGCCGGGCCGGTAGCCCTCGATCAGCACGTCGGTCCGGTCGATCAGCGCCTTGGCGACCGCGACGCCGCGCGGGTGCTTCAGGTCGACCGCGACGGAGCGGCGGCCGCGCCGCAGCACCGGGTCGCCGGCCGCCTTGCCGACCTCCGCGGGACGGTCGATGCGGATCACCTCGGCCCCGAGGTCGGCGAGGAACATGGCCCCGAACGGCCCCGGCCCCTGACCACCCAACTCGATCACTTTCAGGCCGTGTAACGGTCCCATGGATCTCCTAACAGGTGCGAAGAAGGCGCCCGGTTCCGGCGCCCACGGCGGAATCTAGGCAGGCCCTGAGCACGCAGTCCATGGATTCCGGAGGGGACCGGTGAGGCCACCAGTGGTCCTACTGATGCCCGGCACCGGTGGCCGCCGTTGGATGGCCTCGTCGTCGAAATCCCAGGAGGAACCCCATGTCATCGAGCACCGGGCGCGTCGCCCTCATCACCGGGGGCGCCCGCGGCATCGGCGCCGCCACCGCCCGCCGCCTGGCCGCCGACGGCCTGGCCGTGGCCGTGCTGGACCTGACCGAGGCCGACGCGAAGCCCGTGGCCGACCAGATCGCGGCGGTGGGCGGCCGGGCCCTGGCGGTGGGCGCGGACGTCGCCGACCCGGCACAGGTCGAGCAGGCGGTGGCCCGGGTCGCCGACGAGCTGGGCCCGCCGGTGGTGCTGGTCAACAACGCGGGCGTGCTGCGCGACAACCTGATCTTCAAGATGAGCGAGGACGACTGGGACACCGTCATGGACGTGCACCTGCGCGGCGCGTTCCTGATGACCCGCGCCGCCCAGCGGCACATGACGCAGGCCCGCTTCGGCCGGATCGTGAACCTCTCCTCGACCTCGGCGCTGGGCAACCGGGGCCAGGTCAACTACTCCGCGGCCAAGGCCGGCCTGCAGGGCTTCACCAAGACCCTGGCGATCGAGCTGGGCCGGTTCGGCATCACGGCGAACGCGATCGCGCCGGGGTTCGTCGTCACCGACATGACCCGGGCCACCGCCGAGCGGATGGGCGTCGACTTCGGCGAGCTGCAGGTGACGCTGGCCGCGCAGCTGCCGGTGCGCCGGGCGGGCCGCCCCGAGGACATCGCGCACGCCGTATCGTTCCTGGTGAGCGAGGGTGCGGGCTTCGTCAACGGACAGGTCCTCTACGTCGCCGGCGGCCCGCAGGGCTGACCCGGCCGTTGCGGCGCCGAGTCGCCGACCCGACCAAGGCCGCCCTGACCGGTGGCGAACCCTCCCCCCGCTCCGTCCCCGAGGTGACCCATGACCGATACCGCCGCACTCATCGCCGCCCGGCCCGCGTCGGTGGCGCACCTGTTCCTGGCGCGCATCCGCGACAGCGCCGACGCCGAGGCGTACCGCTTCCCCCGCCCGTCCGCCGGTGGCGGCGAGCACTGGGAGTCGCTGACCTGGGGCCAGACCGGGCAGCGGGTCATGGCGATCGCGGCCGGCCTGATCAGCCTGGGCGTACGCCCGGAGGACCGGGTGGCGATAGCCGCCGGCACCCGTGTCGAGTGGATCCTCGCCGACCTCGGCATCCTGTGCGCCGGAGCGGCGACCACGACCGTCTACCCGAGCACCGACGCCGACGAGACGGCGTACATCCTCGCCGACTCGGGCAGCCGGGTGCTGTTCGCCGAGGACGCGGCGCAGCTGGCCAAGGTGGCCGGGCAGCGCGAGCGGCTGCCCGAGCTGACCGCCGTGATCACCTTCGAGGAGGTCGGGCAGGACGGGGTGCTCAGCCTCGCGGAGCTGGAGGCGGCCGGGGCGCGGCTGCTGGCCCACGACCCGGCGGCCGTGCTGAGGACGATCGAGGGCATCGAGCGCGAGCACCTGGCCACGCTGATCTACACCTCGGGCACCACCGGCCGGCCCAAGGGCGTACGCCTGGTGCACGACTGCTGGACGTACCAGTCGGTGGCGACGGTCGCGCTGGACGGCGCGCGCGCCGACGACCTGGAGTACCTGTGGCTGCCGATGGCGCACGCGTTCGGCAAGAGCCAGCTCAACAACCAGATCACCGCCGGGTACGCGATGGCGGTGGACGGGCGGCTGGAACGGTTCGCCGACAACCTGCGCCTGATCAGGCCGACCGTGACCGCGGCGGTGCCGCGCGTGTTCGAGAAGGTCTACATCGCCCTGGCCGCCGACGCCCGCGCGAAGGGCAGGACGTACGACGCGGTCTTCCGGTGGGCGGCCCGGGTCGCCCGCGAGTACACCCGCGTCGCGCAGGAGCGGGGCGCGGCCCGCGGCGGCGGCATGGAGACCGGGAAACCCCTGGTCCCGCTCGGGCTCAAGCTCCGGCACGCGCTCGCCGACCTGCTCGTCTACCGGGGCGTGCGCGCCGCGTTCGGCGGGCGCCTGCGCGGCTGCCTGTCCGGCAGCGCGCCGCTGTCGCCGGAGATCGCCGGGTTCTTCGGCGGCGCCGGGGTGAACATCCTGGAGGGCTACGGCCTCACCGAGACCTGCGCCGGGGCCACCATCGCGGTGTACGAGTACCGCACCGGCCTGGTCGGCAAGCCGCTGCCCGGCCTGGAGGTGCGCATCAGCGACCTGGGCGAGATCCTGCTGCGCGGTCCGGGGCTCATGCGCTACCACCACCTGCCCGAGCAGACCGCGCAGGTGCTCGACGCCGACGGCTGGTTCCACACCGGCGACTCCGGCGAGCTGACGCCCGACGGCTACCTGCGCATCACCGGCCGGATCAAGGAGCTGATCAAGACCTCGGGCGGCAAGTACGTGGCCCCCATCGAGATCGAGAGCCGCTTCAAGGCGGTGTGCCCGTACGTCGCGGACATCATCGTGGTCGGCGACGGCCGCCAGTACTGCAGCGCGCTGATCACCCTCGACGAGCCCGCGATCCTGGCCTGGGCCGCCGCGCACGGCCTGCCCGGCCGCCCCTACGCCGACGTCTGCGTCTCATCCGAGGTGCACGCCCTGATCGGCGGCTACGTCGCCGAGGTCAACGCGACGCTGCAGCGCTGGCAGACCGTCAAGCGGTTCACCGTGCTCCCGCGCCAGCTCTCCCTCGCCGAGGGCGAGCTGACCCCGAGCATGAAGGTCCGCCGCGCCGCCGTCGAACGCAACCACGCCCCCACCATCGCCGCCATGTACGACTGAAAGGAAGGGCACCTTCTTAACGCCATGCGTAGCAGAAGGTGCCCTTCTTAACGTTGTGGCCGTGGCGAGTCCGCCTCCGGGCCGCCTCCGCGCCGGCTCCGCCGCCGTGTGGGGCGGCGAGGCCGTCCTGTGGTCGGCTCAGCTCGCGGGCGGTGACGGCCGGGGCGTCGCGGTGACCCTGATCTCCGGGGTGAGCAGCGCGGCCTCGGCCACCCGGCGGCGCCAGTCGGCGCGCACCCGGTCCAGCTCCGCGCGGTGGTCGGCCTCCCAGCCGTCCAGCCCCCGGGACACCAGCCGCATCGCGGCCGTGTACGCCGGCATCCGGCACTCCGCGTCGTCGGTGAACACCCTGGTCATCTCGTTCTCGGCGGCGTGCCAGGCGGCCGTGGCCGGGCGCTCGCGCGCCGGGGCGTCCTCGACCCGCAGCCCCCAGTCGCGGAACAGGAAGTCGTCGCGCCGGTTCCAGTCCACGTCGTGGCCTCGCTCACGCATGCACGGCTCGTACCGCTGCCAGGACGCCAGCACCAGCGGGTTCCTGGTCACCCGCTCGTACAGGCCGGGCAGGCCGCCCAGCGCGTCCGTGCCCGCGGGCCGGTCGGTGTCGTGGTAGTCGCGGTGCTCGTACGGCTCCCGGCATGCGTTGACCGCCGCCACCCAGCGCTCCTGGTCGGCCCCAGCGGGCGCCCGGGTGACGCCGTACTCGTAGCCCGGCGGGGCGTACGCCGACGCGATCACGTTGAGCGCGAAGCGGCGGCCGTGCTCGGTGACCGAGTCGAGCACGGTCGCGCCGCCCGTGCCGTAGCCGAGGTCGGCATCGGTGAACTCCTCGTACCCGCTGAAGTACGGCGCGGGCGTGTACGGCTGCCCGCGCTCGCGCATGCAGTTCGCGGTGCCGCCCTCGACGCGGTGGTAGTTGAGCAGCTCGTTGGCGCGCAGCTCCTCGACCGAGCCGTAGATCCGCACGGTGAGCGCGTCGAGCCGTGCCGCCGTGGCCGCCAGGTCGAACCGCGCCGCCCGGTGGATCGCGTAGCCGCCGCCCGCGACCAGCACCGCGAGGGCGGCCAGGATCACCACCAGCTTCCGCCGCGTCAGCCGGATCATCCCCGCTCCCTTCCCGACAGAGTCAGCGAGAGGAATGTAGCGCGCCGTCCAGATCGGAGCGGTGCAGCAGGGCGTGCAGCGCGATGCCGTCGGCGGCCAGCGCGGCGGCGCCGCCCTCCGCGCGGTCGATGACGCAGAGCGCGCTGTCGACGATCGCGCCCAGCTCGCGCAACTGCCGGGTGGAGACGGCTATCTGTCCGCCGGAGGTGACGACGTCCTCGACGATCAGCACCCGGCGCCCGGCGATCTCCGCGCCCTCGGCCAGCCGCGCGGTGCCGTACGCCTTGGCGGTCTTGCGGACGAACGCGCACGGCAGCCCGGTGTGCCGTCCCAGCGCGGTGACCACGGCGATGCCGCCCATCTCCAGCCCGGCCAGCACCTGCGTGCCGGGCGGGACCAGCGCCGCCAGGTGCCCGGCGAGCGCGTCGAGCAGCACCGGGTCGGCCTCGAAGCGATACTTGTCGAAGTACTCGGTCGCGGTGCGCCCGGACCGGAGCAGGAACTCACCGCTCAGGCGGCATCGCGCGTCGACCTCACGGGCCAGCTCGGACAGTGTCATGAAAGAAGATCGTCGCACGGCTCGCCCGCGGCCGCGACGCGGCAACGGTCACACGGCCGGCCGGACGCGACATGTCCTGGAAAAGCACCCCCGACTTCAGCGATGTTTCGGAATGCTAGGGGCCGACAGGGCCTTTGTATAGCCCTTCCGGCAGACGTGAAATAGATCATCTGTGCAGCTCAAGGGTATTACCGGGCCACTCTGAGAAGTTATTCGTGGCTGAGTGGACGGGTCGGGTCGGGCGGCTTTCTGCGAGCGTTTAAGACCGCCGACACCCCTCCAGGAGAGTATTCGATGGAAGTCACCACACCGTGGACGGCGCAGCGGCTCCGCGCCGCCGTCGACGAGTTCCTGGCCGCGCACGATCCCCGTTCGATGCCGGCCGCCGCGTTCCTGGGCGCCCGCTACGACGCCGGCCTGGCCTGGGTGCACTTCCCGCCGGGCCGCGGCGGCCTGGGCGCCTCCCGTGACCTGCAGCCGGCCGTGGACGCCGGGTTCGAGGCGGCGGGCGCGCCGCAGCACAACCACACCCTGCACACCATCGGGCTGGGCATGGGCGCGCCGACGGTGCTGACGTTCGGCACCGACGCCCAGCGCGACCGCTGGCTGCGCCCGCTGTGGACCGGCGAGGAGGTCTGGTGCCAGCTGTTCAGCGAGCCCGGCGCCGGCTCCGACCTCGCCGCGCTGAGCACCCGCGCCGTGTACGACCAGGACACCGGCGAGTGGGTGGTCAACGGCCAGAAGGTGTGGACGTCCATCGCGCACGAGGCCGACTGGGCCATGCTCGTCACCCGCACCGACCCGGACGTGCCCAAGCACCGGGGCCTGACCTACTTCGTGTGCGACATGCACGCCCCCGGCGTCGAGGTGCGCCCGCTGCGGCAGGCCACCGGGGAGGCCGAGTTCAACGAGGTGTTCCTCACCGACGTGCGCATCCCCGACGCGCACCGCCTCGGCGCGGTCGGCGAAGGGTGGCAGGTCGCCACCGGCACGCTGATGAACGAGCGCGTCGCCATCGGCGCGCTCCCGATCCCGCGCGAGGGCGGGGTGATCGGCGCGCTCATGGACCTGTGGCGCCAGCGGCCGGAGCTGCGTACGCCCGGCCTGCACGACGCGGTGCTGCGCGCCTGGGTGGACGCCGAGGCGCTGCGGCTCACCGCCGAGCGGCTGCGCCAGCAGCTGGTGGCCGGGCAGCCCGGCCCGGAGGGCTCGGCGGCGAAGCTGCTCTTCGGCACGGTCAACCAGCACCTGACCGGGCTCGCGCTGGAGCTGCTCGGCCAGGAGGGGCTGGGCTACGACGACTGGACGTTCCGCCGCCCCGACCTGCACTCCGAGGGCGCCGCCGAGCACCGGCCGTTCGGCTTCCACTACCTGCGCGCCCGCGGCAACTCCATCGAGGGCGGCACCACCGAGGTGCAGCGCAACATCATCGCCGAGCGGGTGCTGGGACTGCCGCCGGAGATCCGTACCGACAAGAACGTCCCGTGGAAGGACCTGCCGCGATGAGCGAGTCGAGGATGACCGCGCCTGATGCGGCCGGTGGGCGCAGCGAGGAGAAGGCATGAGCGCGCTGCTGTATTCGGAGGTCGAGGAGGACCTGCGGGCGAGCGTACGGGCCCTGCTGGCGGCGCACTGCGCGCCCGAGGCCCTGCTCGGCCGGGTCGAGCAGCCCGACCTGCACGACGCCAAGGTCTGGCACGGCCTCGGCAGCGAGCTGGGCGTGGCCGGGCTCGCCGTGCCCGAACACCTCGGCGGCGCCGGGGCGGGCTGGCGCGAGACCGCCGTCGTGCTGGAGGAGCTGGGCCGCTCGCTCGCGCCCGTGCCGTACCTCGGCAGCAGCGTCATCGCCACGGCGGTGCTGCTGGCGGCGGGGGAGACCCAGCTGCTGCCCGAGGTCGCCGCGGGGCGGCGCATCGCCGCGCTGGCGCTGCCGTTCGCCACCTGGCCGGACGCGCCGCTGCCGGACCGGCTCAGCATCGACGGCGGCACGCTGACCGGGCGCGTCCAGGGCGTCGCCGACGCGCGGCACGCCGACCTGCTGCTGGTGTACGCGGGCGGTGCGCTGCACGCCGTCGAGGCGGCCCGCGTGCTGCGTACGCCGGTGACCTCGCTGGACCTGACCCGGCCGCTGTGCGATCTGGACTTCGCCGGCACGCCGTACACCACGCTGGCCTTCGGCCCGGACGCGGAGCGGGCCGTGCGGGCCGGGCTGACCGCGGGCGCGGCACTGCTCCCCTCGGAGATGCTCGGCGTCGCGGAGTGGTGCCTGACCGCGATCGTCGGCTACGCCAAGGAGCGCTACCAGTTCGGCCGGCAGATCGGCTCGTTCCAGGCGGTCAAGCACCGGCTGGCCGACCTGTGGATCGGCGTGACGCAGGCCCGCGCGGTGGCCCGCAACGCCGCGTCGGCGCTGGCCGACGGGTCGCCGGGCGTCGCGGCCGAGACGGCGCTGGCCAAGGCGTTCGTGTCCGGCGTGGTCGTGCGCACCGCCGAGGAGTCGCTGCACCTGCACGGCGCCATCGGGTTCACCTGGGAGCACCCGATGCACCTGTTCCTGAAGCGGGCCAAGAGCACGTCGCTGGCGCTGGGCACCGCCGACCGGCACCGCGCCGCCCTGGCCGGGCTGGTGAACCTCCCCGCCTGAACGCCGTCACGAAGGGCGCCTTCCCATACGCACCGCGTGGAGGAGGTGCCCTTCCTCTCTCTGATGACAAGGAAGGGTATCGATGACCGCCACCACTCTTGCGCCGCCGCGGGTCCGGTCCGGGTCCGTGCTCTCGTCGATCTTCGTCACGTTGCTGGCCTACGCGATGCTGCAGGGCGGGGTGAACGGCATCCTCATCCCGGCGCAGCTCGCCGAGATCGCCCCGGACCGCAAGGTCGAGCTGCTCGGCTTGATCTCCGCCGTCGGCTCGGTCGTGGTGATGCTGGCCAACCCGCTGCTCGGCGCGCTGTCGGACCGGACCCGCAGCCGGTTCGGCAGGCGTACGCCGTGGGTCGTGCTCGGCGCGTTCGGCGCGGCCGCCGGCATCATGCTCATGGGCCTGAGCACGACACTCGTCGTGATCGCGGGGTGGTGGGCGGTGGCCAACCTCTTCGGCACCGGCACGCTCGCCGCGACGCTGGCGTACGTGCCCGACCGCGTCCCCGCGGACCGGCGCGGCGTGGCCTCCACGGTCACCGGGCTGTCCGCGTTCGTCGGCGTCGTGCTCGGCTCGGTGGCCGCCGCCGCCCTGGTCGGGCGGCCGCTGCTCGGGTACGGCGTGCTGGCGCTGGGCTCGGTGCTGTCCGCGCTGTGGTTCGCCGCCCGGTCCGGCGACGCGTCCAGCGCGGACGCCGAGCGCACGCCCTGGCACTGGCGCCGGTTCGCCGCCGGGTTCTGGATCAGCCCGCGCCGCCACCCCGACTTCGCCTGGGCGTTCGTCGCCCGGTTCGCGATGACGCTGGGCTTCAACGCGATCCAGGTGTACCTGCTCTACATCCTCACCGACTACATCGGCATGTCGCTGGCCGACGGCGCGAGGACCAGCGCCGGGCTGAACCTGGTGCTGGTCGCCGGCATCATCCTGGGCATCCTGCCGGCGGGGGTGATCTCCGACCGGCTCGACCGGCGCAAGGGCATGGTCGTCGTGTCCTCGATCGTCATCGGCACCTCGGCGCTGATCCCGCTGATCTGGCCCACCCTCCCCGCGATGTACTGGTTCGTCGGCGTCTGCGGTCTCGGCTACGGCGTCTACGCCGCCGTCGACCAGGCGCTGATGACGCTGGTGCTGCCCAGCGCCGCCGACAACGGCAAGGACATGGGCGTGCTCAACATCGCCAACGCGGGCGCCCAGTCGCTGTCGCCCCTGTTCGCCGCCCTGATCATCAGCACGCTGGGCGGCTACGAGGCGCTGTTCGTCACGGCCATCGCGCTCGCGGCCGTGGCCACGATCACCATCCTGCCCATCAGATCCGTCCGCTGACCCGCCCGCCCCGCCCGCCCGCCACGGGAGGGCGGGGCGGTGGTCAGGACAGGATGCCGGGGTTCTCGTAGAAGAGGCGGGCGAGGTCGGTGCGGGAGGCGACGCCGAGCTTGGGGAAGATCTTGTAGAGGTGGTATTCCACCGTGCGGTGGCTGAGGAACAGCTGCGCCGCGATCTCCTTGTTCGGGGCGCCCTCAGCCGCCATCCGGGCGATCCGCAGCTCCTGCGCGGTCAGCCGCTCCTCCGGCGCGGCCTCCTTCTTGCGCGCGGTCTCGCCGGTGGCCCGCAGCTCGTGCCGGGCCCGCTCGGCCCAGGGCGACGCGCCCAGCCGCTCGAACGCGTCCAGCGCCGTGCGCAGGTGACCGCGGGCGTCCAGCCGGCGGCGGGCCCGGCGCAGCGCGTCGCCCAGCAGCAGCTCGGTGCGCGCCCGTTCCAGCGGCACGCTGCCGTCGTGCAGCGCCAGCGCCTGCTCGTACTGCGCGATCGCGCGGTCGTCGTCGGGCTCCAGCAGGGCGCGGCAGCGGGCCAGCAGCGCGCGCGCCTCGCCCCGGGTGGACCCGGCCTGCCACGACTCCATGCTGTCCAGCGCCTCGCGGGCGGTCTCGGGCTGCCCGGCCCGCACCGCCGCCTCGATCCGGTCGTGCACCGAGAAGAACGCCAGCAGCGGATGCCCGGAACCCGCCTCCGGGGCCACCACCTGGTCCAGCAGCCGCACCGCCTCGGCCCACCGGCCGCGGCCCATCGCCAGCGCCGCCAGCGCGTGCCGCGCGGTGCCCGCCGCGACCCCGATCCGGCGGGCGGTGGCGATGCGCAGGGCGGCCGCGGCGGACTCCCGGCACGGCTCGTCCTCGCCGCGTACGGCGTGCACCATCGCCATCCGGGACAGGTGCACCGCGGACATGTTCTCCTGGCCGGTCTCGCGGGACAGCCGCAGGCCCTCGTCGATCAGCGAGGCGGCGTTGTCGAGCCGCCCGCTGAGGATCTCCTCCAGCGACATGAACTCCAGCTGCCCCGGCAGCGCGCCCAGGTGGCCGATGGAGCGGGCGATGCCGCCGACCCGGTGCAGCAGGTCCGTGGTCTGCCCGACCTCGCCGAGGTAGAGCGCGCCCACGCCGGCCCACACCTCCAGCATCGGATCACCCAGCGCCCGTGCCGCGGCGATGCCCTCGCCGAGCAGCTGCCGGCCGCGCGGGAAGTCCCGGGAGGCGATGCGCTCCATGCCGTGCAGCAGCAGCCGGGTGCAGTCGGTCACCGGGCTGCCGCCGTGCAGCTGTCCGACCAGCTCGTACAGGCGCGGGAAGCGGTCCAGGTCACCGGCTTGCGAGGCGGCGTCGGCGGCCTGCAGGAAGCAGCGGGCGGCCTCGTCCGGGGCGTGCTCGGCCATCAGCTCCCCGGCCCGGGTGAGCGTGCGCTCGGCGTCGGTGAGCACCCCGGTGCGCAGCTGGATGATGCCGCGCAGGCGCAGGATCACCGCGAGCGTGGCGGGTCTGCGTACCAGCGCCTCGGCCTCGTCGGTCAGCTCCACCGCCCGCGTCGCGTTGCCCGCCTGCCAGCTGGAGCGTGCGGCCTTGTAGAGCCGGTCGGCCCGGGTGTCCGGATCGGGGGTGATCCGGGCGGCCCGGTCCAGCAGCGCCGCCGCCGACGCGTGGCCGCCGCGCGCCTGCGCGTGCTCGGCGGTGCGCTGCAGCTCGGCGGCGACGTCCTCGTCCGGCTCCACCGTGGCGGCGGCCATGTGCCAGGCCCGGCGACCGTCCCCCGCCTGCGGATGCAGCACCGCGGCCAGCGCCTCGTGCGCCTGCCGCCGGGCGGTGAACGGCGCCCCGCTGTAGATCGCGGTGCGCACCACCGGGTGGCGGAAGGCGATCCGCGGCCCGGCGATGGCGATCAGGTTCGCCTGCTCGGCGTCGTCCAGGCAGGACGGCTCCAGCCCGAGCCGGCGGCAGGCGGCCAGCACCGCGGTCAGGTCGCCCAGCTCCTCGGCCGCGGCGACCAGCAGCGCGGTCTGGGTGGCGGCGGGCAGCGCGCGCACCCAGTCCAGGAACGCGCGCTCCACGCCCGCGCCCAGCGGCAGCGGCACCGGCAGCGCCTCACGCCCGGCCAGCTGGGCGCGGTCCAGCAGGCTGCCCAGCTCGGCCAGGGCCAGCGGGTTGCCGTGCGTACGCGCCACCAGCTCGCGCACCACCGCCGGGTCGGCGGGCGCCGCGGCCCGGTCGGCCAGCAGCGCCGCCGCGGGCTGCTCGCCGAGCCCGGACAGGCTCAGCCGGGGCAGCGCCGGGTCCGCCAGCAGGTCGAGGCCGGGGTCGCGCTGGGCCAGCAGCAGCACGACGCCCTCGGCCTGCAGCCGCCGGGCCACGAACAGCAGCGTGTCCACGGTCGGCTGGTCCATCCACTGCGCGTCGTCGACCAGGCAGACCAGCCCCTGCGGGGTGGCGGCCTCGGCGAGCAGGGTGAGCACCCCCAGCGACACCAGGAAACGGTCGTCGCCGTGCCCCGGCCCCAGCCGCAGCGCCGCGCGCAGCGCGTCGGCCTGGGCCTGGGGCAGTGCGGACAGGTGGCTCAGCAGGGGATGAACCAGCTGATGCAGCCCGGCGAAGGCGAATTCCGACTCCGACTGCGCGCCGAGCGCCTGCACCACCGGCACGTCCCGTGATGTCGCGTACGTGCGTACGTACCGCAGCAGGGCGCTCTTGCCCGAGCCCGGCTCGCCCTGCAGCAGCAGCAGGCCGCTGCGGGACGCGGCGGCCCCGTCGACCAGGCGGCGCAGCGCGCTCTGCTCGTCGTCACGTCCGTGCAGCAGGGTGTCCGTGTCGATGGTGGTCCTCCGTGCGGCGTCGCGGTGCGGTCAGCCTAGGCGGATCGGGTGGCGCTCAGGCAGGGCCCGGCGGCACCACTGGGAGGCGACCAGTGGTTTCTCTGAAGTCGCCGCCCCCACCCGGTTGCAGCATGGGAGACAGGCCGGTCCCGCGGAAGGAGGTGCGAACCATGCGGTATCCCGAACGGCTCAGCGTCTGCATCCAGGTTGACCGGGCCGCCGCCGAGACGCTGCAGGACCAGATCGTGCGGCAGATCGTCCACGCCATCGATCGTAATGTGCTGGTCCCGGGCGGTCGGGTGCCGTCGACGAGGACGGTCGCCTCGGTGCTGCGGGTGTCGCGCTCGGTCGCCGTCGCCGCGTACGACCGGCTCTTCGCCCTGGGCTACCTGCGGGCGCGGCCCGGCTCCGGCACGTACGTGGCCAGGCCCGCGACGGGGCCGGTGGCCGCGGTCGCCGCCGCCGACCCCGCGCGCCGCGTCGACCTCGTGCCCGGCCGGCCCGCGATGGAGGGGTTCCCGGTCGCGCAGTGGCGCTCGGCCTGGCGGGCCGCCTGCCACCGCCCGCCCCACGCCGACGGCGCGCAGCCCGCCGCGGGCAGCCTCGCCCTGCGCGAGGCCGTCGCCGACCACCTGCGGCGGGTACGCGGCATCGCCTGCACCGCCGCGCAGATCGTGATCACCTCCGGCGCGCGGCACGCGCTGGACCTGGCCGTACGCGCCGCGCTCAAGCCCGGAATGCGGGTGGCGGTGGAGAACCCGGCCCGGCCCGGCACCCGCCGCATCCTCGCCGAGCGCGGCGTCGAGACGGTGCCGCTGGCGGTGGACGCCGACGGCGCCCGGATCGAGGACCTGCCCGCCGACGTCGACGCCTGCGTGGTGACCCCGGTGCACCACTTCCCGACCGGGGCCGCGCTGTCGCCGGTGCGCCGCGCCGCGCTGGCCGGCTGGGCCGCCGCCGGGCACGGCCTGCTCCTGCACAGCGACGAGGGCTGGGAGTTCCCGGCCGACCCCGCACCGGTGCCGGACCTGCTCAGCGCGGCCGGGATCGACCACGCCGTGCACCTCGGCTGCTTCTGCTGGATGCTCGGGTCCGGCCTGCGGCTCGGCTACCTGATCGCGGGCGAGGAGGTGGTCGGCCGGATCGGCGAGCTGCTGCAGCTCACCGGCGAGCAACCGGCGCCGCCCGCCCAGCACGCGCTGGCGCAGCTGCTGTCCTCCGGCACCGTGGCGCGCCATCAGCGCCGCACGGCCCGCGCGTACGAGGTCCGGCGCGAGCTGCTGCGCGAGGCGCTGGACGGGCTGGCCCCCACGGCCCGGCTGCGCGGCCTGCACGCGGGCGCGCACGCCGTGCTGGAGCTGCATCCGGCCGTGCCCGCCGCCGAGGTCGCCGGCCGGCTCGCCGCGCGCGGTGTCACGGTGCGCACGCTCGCCGACTTCCACGCCGGGCCGGGCGCGGGCAACGGGCTCGTGCTCGGCTACGGGCACCTCGACGAGCAGACCCTGCGCGGTGCCGCGCGGCTGGTCGCCGCGGCGGTGCGCACCGCCTGACCCCTTTGTCGCCCCCACCGTGACGACCGGCGATGGTAGAACCGCAGTCAGCGGTCGGCGCCGGAGCGGAGGAGTGGATAACGATGGCCACAGCGGAGAACGCCACGGCCGTTGTCGCACGACCGGCCGTGACCGGTTCACCGGCCGAGGTCGCCTCGCAGGCCCTGGTCAGGTCACCGGCCGAGGTGGCCTCGCCGGCCGAGGTCGAGTCACCGGCCGAGGTCGGCCGGACGCTGCGCCGGACCCTCGCGGCCGGGGCGGCGCTGGGCGCACTCGCCTTCACGGGCGACGAGCTGCCGGGCCTGGCCGGGGACGCCGTGTTCACCCTGTTCGGCAACGGCTTCGCCTGGGGCGCGGCCGCGCTGGTCACCGGATACCTGGTGCGGGGCGCGCGGCGGGCGGCCGGGGTCGCGACCGGCCTGCTGCTGGTCGCCACCGCCGTGTACTACCAGCTCATCCTGGTCGTGTCGCGGCGCTGGAGCGGCGGCTACCAGGAGGACGGGTCGTCACACGACCCCCTCGGGCTGCTGTCGGTGGCCCGTGCGGCCGCGTTCTGGCTGGCCATGTCCGTGGTCGCCGGGCTGGTGCTGGGTCTGCTGGGCAACCTGATCCGCGAGCGCGGGCCCCGGCTCGCGGCGGTCGCTGCCGGGGTCGCGGGAGGCCTGCTGGCCGCCGAGGGCCTGCACACCCTGTGGGTGATGCAGCCGTGGCGGAGCGCCGGTCTGTCGGACGCCTTCTACCTGACCCGCCTCGCCATGTACGCCGCGACCGTGCTGCTGGCCGTCGCGATCGTCACCCTGCTGGTGTCGCGCCGCAGGCCCCGTCGCTGGTCCGTCTACGCGATGTCACTGGCGCCCAGCGCGGCGCTCGGTGTCCTGGCATGGCACGCCGTGGACGCCGTACGCGCCGTCCTGTGAGCGGGCGGGCACGTCCCGCGCGCCGCCACGACCGCAGCAGCGGTGCCTCACCACCTGTGGGCCGTGGCGGCGCGAGACATGACTAGCCGCGGAGGAAGTCGAGCAGGACGGGGTTGAAGGCGGCCGGGTCCTCGAGGTTGGGCAGGTGCCCGGCCCAGTCGAGGATCACGTGCCGGGCGCCGGGGATGCGCGCCGTCAGCACCTCGGCGATCTCGCCGAAGTAGTCGACGTCGAGCTTTCCCGACACGACCAGGGTGCGAGCGGTGATCGCGGACAGGTCGGGCTCGGTGTTGTCGCCCGCCACCTCGGGGCCGGCGAGCTGCACCTCGAACGCGTGGCGCTGCATCGCGTAGACCGCGTGCCGGGTGGCCTCGTCCGCGCGCGGGCCGACGAACGTCTCCACGTTCAGCGCCGTGGCGGCGTCGACGTCGCCCGCCTCCAGCAGCTCGTCCTCGCGCGCGCCGAACGCGGCGATGGCCGGGGTCGGCGGGTGGCCCCGCAGCGCCGCGCACACCAGCGCCAGGGTCGACACGCGCTCCGGCCGCCAGGCGGCGACCTCCCCGGCGACCCGGCCGCCGAACGAGGCTCCGACCAGGGCCGCCTGCTCGATGCCGTACTCGTCGAGCAGGGCGAGCACGTCCTCGACGTTGCTGTACGCCGCCGTCGGGGCGGGGGTGTCGCCGAAGCCGCGGAAGTCCAGGGCCAGCACCCGGAACCCGGCGTCCAGCAGCGGCTGCCGCTGGGCCTGCCACATCCGGCGGTCGCAGACGGAGGAGTGCAGCAGGACGACGGCGGGTGCGTCGGCGGGACCTTCAAGATCATGAGCGAGGAGCATGGGGCGAGCCTAGCGAGCGATCATCAGGTGCTGTCCAGCGGATAAGCGATGTCGCCGGCTGACATACTGCCCGGATGCGGTTGACGAAGACCTTCTCCGAGCAGCAGTTCGCCCAGGCCCTCGAGTCCTGGGCCTGGCTCGGCCTGGCCGGGCGCAAGCCGCTGTTCACCTCGCTGTTCGGCGACGTGTTCCTGGCCGGGCCGGACGGCTGCTGGTACCTCGACACCATCGAGGGCGCGCTGACCCGCCCCTGGGCGTCCGCCGCCGAGCTGGAACGGGACCTGTCCACCGAGGAGGGCGAGAACCGCTACCTGCTGGCCGGGCTCGCCGAGGCGGCCGAAGCCCGCGGTCTGGTCCTCGGCCCCGACCTGGTGTACTCGTTCATGCCGCCGCCGGTGCTCGGCGGCGGCGTCACCGTCGAGTCGGTGAGCGTCGAGGACTTCGCCGTCGCCGTGAACATCGCCGGCCAGATCCACGACCAGGTCCGCAACCTGCCGCCGGGCACGCGCATCTCCGGCGTGAGCCTGGGCTGACCCGAGCCGCCGAGGTACACCGGATCACGCTCGGATCGTGCTGCCGGAAAGCGCCGATCAGCGCCGCGAGGAGCTGCGGCCGGGGTCAGGGCACGGCTCGCAGGCGCGGGATGAACGCGGACGGGTCGAGGCCGGCCAGGCCGTCGCGCTCGATGAGGGCCGCGAGCGACCGGGACCAGGCGACGAGTCCGGCCACGTCGATGCCGTACGGCGGCGCGGCGGCGTACGCCTCGATGCGGTCGGCGGCGCGGCCGAGCAGGCGCGGCGCCCCGGCGGCGTTGCCGCGCCGGGCGTGGGTGAGCCCGACCGCCAGCTGCGCGAGCCCGCGCCACAGCTCGCGCTCGGGGTCCGGCGCGGCCTTCCAGGCGCCCTCCAGCACCTCGTGGGCGTGGAACGCGCGGCCGCCGTCGAGCAGCTCCTGGGCCAGCGCCAGCGCCTGGTCCGGGGCCAGGTGGAGGTCCTCGGGCATGGTGGGCAGTCCCTGAGTGCCGCGCGGCAGCGGCCGGCCCAGCTCGTCGCGCGGACGGGCGTTGCGGGCCCGGCCCGAGTCGTCGCGGTCGCGGTCGGCGGCGGTGCTCATCCGTCCATCCTGCCGCGTTCCGTCCGGCCCGGACAGCGCTTCGACGGGGCGGCGGCGGTGGCGATCGTCTCGTACGCTGCCGCACCATGGACATCGACGGGGAAACGACTCCGGCCGCGCCGCGACGGCGTACGCCGCAGCTGGTGGCGGGCGTGGTGGCGGTGCTGCTCGCGGCGGGCGCCGCCTTCGCGGTGTGGCAGCTGACGCGATCCGACGACGCGGGCACGCCCGTGGCCGCGGCGTCGTCCGGGCCGCCCGAGCAGCTGGTGAGCTGCCGCTCCCGGCCGGAGCCGGCACCGGGCGCGCGCCAGGTGGGCGCGGTGCCCACGGCCGCGCCGGGCGCGGGCACGGTCGTCCTGGCGGTGACCACGAACCTCGGCGTGATCGAGATCGTCATGGACCGGGCACGGACGCCGTGCACCGCCGGGTTCCTGTCGTTTCTGGCCGGTGCGAAGTTCTTCGACGGCACCGAGTGCCACCGCCTGGTCACCGGCAGCCTGAAGGTGCTGCAGTGCGGCGACCCCACCGGCACCGGCGCGGGCGGTCCGGGCTTCGCCTTCGACGAGGAGAACCTACCGGGACTCGCGCCGACCCCCACGCCCACCCCGTCACCGTCCTGCGCCGGCGTCACCGTCGTCGAGGGCGAGTCAGTGCCGGGTGGGGGGATGCGGATCACCGTGCCGAGCGGCCTCGCGCCCAGCGGCAACTTCGTGATCAAGATGCCGGGAGCCGCGGTCGAGGGCGGCCTGGGCTGCCCGTTCGCGCGGCAGCGCGAGGTCCCGGAGATCATGTATCCGCGCGGCAGGGTGGCGATGGCCAACCGGGGGCAGCCGGGCACCAGCGGCAGCCAGTTCTTCTTCGTGTACGACGACAGCAGGCTCGGTGCGAGCTACACGCCGTTCGGCCGGGTCGCCACCGGGATGGAGATCATCGACCAGGTCGCCGCCGGCGGCGTCGTGGCCGGGGCGGGCACCGACGGCCGGCCCGTCACCGCGCTGACCATCCTGAACGTCACCGTCCGGCCGGCCTGACGCCCGCCGCGCCCTGGCCTGCTCCGGTCAGGCCGGGGCGCGGCGCAGGGCGCCCCGCCCGTCGAGCTCGGTGAGCGCGGCGTTGAGCTGGTCGACCTGCTCCGGGGTGTGCGCCGCGGTGAGCTGCACCCGGAAGCCGACCTGCCCGCGCGGCACCAGCGGGTACGCGGCCAGCGTGACGTACACGCCGCGCCGCCAGAGCAGCTCGGCCGCGTCGGCGAGGTCGTACCCGGCGGACAGCGGCAGCTCGATCACGGGGGTGGCGTGCCGGTTGGGCGTGTACACGCCGAGCTGCCGCAGGTGCGCCAGCACCCGGGCGGTGAGCTGGTAGAGGGTCGTGCGCAGCCGCTCGCCGCGCGACTCGTTGACGTCGAAGCCCGCCAGCACCACGGCCAGCGAGTGCACCGGCGACGGTCCGGAGTAGAGGTACGGCGGGGCCGCGAGCTTCAGGCGCTCCTTGACCGCCGTCGGCACCGCGACGAACGCCAGCAGCGCCGAGTACGCCTTGGAGAAGCCGCCGACCAGCACCACGTCGTCGTACGTCTCGGCGCAGTGGCGCACTACCGCGTTGCCGCGCGCGCCGTACGGCGTCCCGTCGCCCTGCCCGCCGTCGCGCTCGCCGATCACGCCGAAGCCGTGCGCATCGTCGACGTAGAGCGTGGCGCCCCACTCGCGGCAGACCGCGGCGAGCGCGGGCAGGTCGGGCACGTTGCCGGTCATGCTGTTCACGCCGTCGAGGCAGACGACGCGGGGGCGGTCGGCGGCGGCGGAGCGCAGCAGCCGCGCCAGCTCGTCCGGGTCGTCGGCGTGCCAGCGGTAGAGCTGGGCGCCCAGGCCGCGCGCGTACGCGCCGCCGTCGTAGATGGTCTTGTGCGCGCTGGCCTCGACGAACACCGCGCCGCTGTCGACCAGCGCGGGCAGCACCGACAGGTGGATGTGGGTGATCGTGGGCAGCACCAGCGTGTCGGGCGCGCCGAGCAGCTCGGTCAGCCGCTGCTCGATGTCCGGGTAGAGCCGCGGGTTGCCCAGCAGGCGGGACCAGCCGGGGTGGGTGCCCCAGCGGCGCACCGCCGCCTCGCCCGCCGCGATGATCTCCGGATCGAGGTCGAAGCCCAGGTAGTTGCAGGACGCGAAGTCGGTGAGCCAGTGGTCGCCGATGCGGATGCGCCGGCCGTCCACCTCGTCGATGACCGCGTCGTACATCGGGGTGACGGCGCGCAGCCGGTCCAGCTGGTCGGTCGACGGCACCCTGTGCGCGTCGGGGGTGTGCACACCGGATGCCTGCGTCACGCTTCCTCCCGCCCCTGGCCCGCAACGTGGAGTCCCGTCACGCGGCCACCTTCTGCTCGGTGATGACGCTGATCGCCTGCTCGCCGGTGAGCGGGCGGGCGAACAGGAAGCCCTGGCCGTAGCGGCAGCCGATGCGCGACAGCAGGTCGCGCTCGACGGTGCGCTCGATGCCCTCGGCGATGACCTGCAGGCCGAGCGTGTGCGCCAGCCGGACGATGCCGTCCACCAGCGCGGCCTGCTGCGCCGAGGAGGCGATGGTGCTGGTGAACAGCCGGTCGATCTTCACCACGTCCAGCGGCACGTGGCGCAGGTAGCTCAGCGACGAGTAGCCGGTGCCGAAGTCGTCGATGGCCACCCGGATGCCGGTGGTGCGCAGCTCGGTGAGGTCCTCCCAGACCTGGTCGTCGTCGCGCAGCAGCAGGCTCTCGGTGATCTCCAGCATCAGCTGCTGCGGGGGCAGGCCCTCCGCGGCGAGCACGTCGGCCACGCTCGCCACGAAGCCCGGGGTGCGGAACTGGCGCGCCGAGACGTTGATGCTGACGTACGGCGCGGCGTCGCCCGCCTCCCGCTGCCAGCGCGCCGCCGCGGCCACGGCCTGGTACAGCACCTCGGTGCCGATCGCCACGATCTGCCCCGACTCCTCGGCGACCTCGATGAACTCGCCGGGCAGCAGCCGGCCGCGGGTGGGGTGGTTCCAGCGCACCAGCGCCTCGTACCCGGCGGTCATGCCCGTGCGCAGCTCGACGATGGGCTGGAACTCGACGGTGAACTCCTTGCCCGCGATGGCCTGGTCCAGCTCGGTGCGCAGCTCCAGCCGCTCCACGATGGCGGTGTGCAGGTCCGGCTGGTAGCGGCGCCACTGGCCCTTGCCCTCGCCCTTGGCGACGTACAGCGCGAGGTCGGCCTGGCGCAGCAGCTCCGGGGCGCTGCGGGCGTCGGCGCTGGTGGCGATGCCGATGCTGGCCGCGCCGGAGACGAGCCGGTCGTCGATGGTGAACGGCTCGCCGAGCGCCTCGACGATCCGGTCGGCGACCTCGTCGATGCCCGCCGCGTCGGGCGCGCCCTCGATCAGCGCGGCGAACTCGTCGCCGCCGAGCCGCGCCGCGACGTCGTCGGCGCGCAGCACCGCGGCCAGGCGCTGGCCGACCGCCCGCAGCAGCCGGTCGCCGTGCTCGTGGCCGAGGGTGTCGTTGACCACCTTGAAGTCGTCCAGGTCGATGAAGAGCACGCCGACCACGGAGCCGTCCGCGTCGGCGCGGGCGATGGCCTGCCCGATGCGCTCGGCGAAGCGCACCCGGTTGGCCAGGCCGGTGAGCGAGTCGTGGTAGGCCAGATGGGTCAGCTCGGACTCCATCCGGCGCTGGTCGGTGACGTCGCGCAGGGTCAGCACCAGCCCGCCGACGGTCGGCTCGGCGCGCAGGTCGCGGCAGGAGATCTCGGTCTGCACGGTGGTGCCGTCGGGGCGCAGTACGGTCCAGTCCGACGACGGGGACTCCGCGCCGGGCCGCCCCTGCCTGGCGGCGGCAGCCTGGTCCGCCTCGTCGTCGGCGGCGGCCAGCGCGAACAGGTCCGCCATCAGCGTGTCGTGCGGCCCGGCGACGAGCTCGGAGAAGTTCCGGCCGGTCAGCTCGGCGGTGCCGAACACGGTGTGGGCGGACGGGCTGGCGTACCGGATGCGCCCGGTGTCCGGTTCGATGATCAGGATCACGTCCGCGGCGTTGTGCACCAGCGTGCGGAAGTACTGCTCGCTGTTGTGCCGGGTGATCTCGTTGCTCAGCATGATCCGCTCGATGGCCAGCGCCGCCTGGGAGGCCACCAGCTCCATCGGCATCTGCAGGTAGCTCAGCGAGTTCTCGTCCGAGGAGATGAGCAGCACGCCGATGTGCGGGTCGCCGGTGGGGCGGTCCTCCAGCGCCAGCGGGCAGATCATGGTGATCTCGAACCCGCCCATCCGGGCCGCGATGTCGGGCGGCAGCGACCGGGTGAACCGCAGCCGCGAGCCGGTGGTCACACCGGGCTGGAACAGCTCGGGCACGCTGCCGTCGTTCATCACCATGGTCACCCGGTAGTCCGCGCCCGGCGGCAGCAGCCGCTCGGCGGTGCGTTTGAGCGCCCAGGTGACGCCGTCGACGGTGGTGGCCGACATCAGCGCGGCGTTGCTGGCGCGGATGCCGCTGGTGCGGATGGTGTTGCCGCGGTAGCTGTTGATGACGCCGAACAGCCGGGCCAGCGTCAGCAGCACCGTGGTGACCACGAAGGCAACGATGACCATGGGGTACTGCAGCCGGCCCTGGCCCACGCCGATCACCAGCACGGCCAGCGGGAGCAGCACGAACACCGCCAGCAGCGCCTGGTGCAGGGTGCGCATCTCGCGCGGTCGCACCACGCGCGGGGTGGTGAGGTCGGCCATCGACGGGTGCAGTGCGGCCGCGCCCCAGCAGGCGTAGAAGACGATCCAGCCGAGGTCGACCGGCCCGCCCACGGCCCAGAAGCCGTGCAGCTGGACGAGCCCGTACATCACGTCGGCGGCCATCAGACCGACCGCGCCCACGGTGAGCAGGGCGACCGTCGGGCTGAACGGCACCACCGAGATCAGCCGGCCGACCGTGGCGAGGATGAGGATGTCGCCCAGCGGGTACGCCACGGAGACCAGCCGCTGGCTCATGGTCAGGTCCTGGTTGAGGATCTGCGGGCTGATCAGGAAGATCCAGGAGAGCAGGCCCAGGCCGGCCGTGACGATGAGGGCGTCCAGCGGGACCGTGCGGTCGCGCGCCGCGGCGCCCGCCTTGGACAGGCCG
Source organism: Catellatospora sp. NPDC049609 (assembly GCF_040675365.1). NCBI lineage: Bacteria > Bacillati > Actinomycetota > Actinomycetes > Micromonosporales > Micromonosporaceae > Catellatospora > Catellatospora sp. NPDC049609. The sequence goes on from NZ_JBFAOU010000012.1 coordinate 63,068, forward strand.
AGCAGGCCGATGGTGACCGCCGGGTACATCGCCAGGTAGAGCATGTCGGCGGGCGACGGGAACGGGTTGACCCGACCGAGGTAGTCGGTCATCACGTTGTAGAGGGTGTCGCCGGCGCACAGCAGGAGCAGGCCCAGGATCATCCAGCACCAGGGCGACCAGCGCCGCGGGCGGTACCGGAACAGGCCGTACCCGATCGCGCCGGCACTGCTGAGGCCGATCAGGCACCACAGCGGGATGTGCGCGGCGGGCAGGGCGTAGAACGCTCCGGCCAGCACGGCCATCCAGACGCCGTACCAGGCCATGACTCTGCGGGCTGACACGCTCCTCCTTCCGGCGCGGCAGGCGGGGCGGCACGCGGCCCGAATTAAGCGATTATGACAGCTTTTCGTATACGTTATCGCCTCCGCGACCCCGGATGCGCGCGATATGTCCAGGTCAGCGCCCTGCTACGCGCTTCGTCCGGGCTGCCGGCCCGCCAGGAGACCTGGCCCACAAGCGGGACAGATCCGGAATCTCGGAAATGCCCGCTCGGTTGAATCCCCTCGTACGACTTCCCAACGAAGGGACCTACCCGTGGTCAACGTCGACCTGATCAAGCGCGCGTCCTTCCGTGCCGTACTCGCCGCCACCGGTATGGCAGTGCTGTCCGGCATCGCCGCGAGCCCCGCGGCCGCCGCCAACCAGTCCACCGCTCCGGAGGCAAAGCCCGTCGCCGCCCCGATGGCGGCGCCCGCCACCAAGGCGGAGGCCAAGGCCGTCGCGGCACCCGCCGCCAAGGCCCCGGCCGCCAAGCCCGCCGCCAAGGCCCCGGCCGCCGCGCCGAAGGCCGAGACCGTGGCCAAGGCCCCGAGCCGCCAGCAGCTGATGCCGGCGCCGGTCGCCGAGTACCAGACCGCGTTCAAGCCGAACGCCGACCAGAAGCGCAACGCCGAGGTCATCATCGAGACCGGCCAGAAGATGGGCCTGCCGCCCCGCGCCTGGGTGATCGCCGTCGCGACCGCCGCGCAGGAGTCGACCCTGAACAACTTCGGCCACCTCGGCGACCGGAACGACCACGACTCGCTGGGCCTGTTCCAGCAGCGTCCGTCGGCCGGCTGGGGCACGCCCGAGCAGATCACCGACCCGGTGTACTCCGCCAAGGCCTTCTACAACGGCCTGAAGAACGTGCCCGGCTACGACAAGATGGCGCTGACCGACGCCGCGCAGACCGTGCAGGTCTCGGCGTTCCCGAACCACTACGCCAAGTGGGAGAAGATGGCCGCCGACCTGGTGCTGGCCAAGTACGGCCAGGGGCCGTACGCCGGCTGACCCTACTTCGGCGCGCGGAAGCCCCGCTACTGCTACAACAGCAGGAGCGGGGCTTCGCCGTGTGCGGGGGAGGGCGGGTGGGCGACCGGTTCGAGGTCCGGGTGATCGCGCGGGCGGCCGATGGTGACCTGGCGCACTTCCCGGACGTGGCGCGGCTGCCCGGCGGGCGGCTGCTGGCCGCGTACCGCGAGGGCGCCGGGCACGTCAGCCACGAGGGCCGGATCCGGACCACCGCCTCCGACGACGGCGGCCGGACCTGGTCGACGCCGGTCGTCGCGGTGGACGGCCCGTACGACGACCGCGACCCCAAGCTCGCCGTCCTCGCCGGCGGCGCGGTGCTGCTCAGCCACTTCACCCTCGACTGGAGCAGCGCCCGCGACTTCACCGTGCGCGGGGTGTACGTCCGGCGCAGCGACGACGGCGGCCACACCTGGTCGGCGCCGGCCGCGGTCGGCACCGCGCTGCGCGACCCGGCCGCGCACGGTGCCGTCGCCGAGCTGCCCGGCGGCGACCTGCTGATCCCGCTCTACGGCATGCCGCGGTCCGGCCGGTGCTCGGTCGCCGCCGCGGTACGCAGCACCGACGGCGGCCGGACCTGGCCCGCCGCGTCGGAGACCGTGCTCGCCGCGCGCGACGGCGTGAGTTTCCAGGAGCCGACGCTGACCGTGCTGCCCGGCGGCGGGCTCGTCGCGCTGCTGCGCACCACGGGCGCCCACGCGTGGCTGGCGCGCTCGGCCGACGGCGGGCACACCTGGTCCGCGCCGCACGAGCTGGACCTGCCCGCCTCGTCCCACCACGTGCTGGCGCTGGACGGCGGCGGCGTGCTGGTGACGTACGGCGACACCTCCGGCCGCTTCTCGCCGCGGCGGATCACCTCGGGTCGGCTGGTGCGGCATCCGGAGCGGGACTGGACCGGCGTGCCGGACCTGCCGCTGTACGACTCCGGCGTGGACGACCAGGCCAACCCGTCCAGCGCCGAGCTGCCCGACGGCCGCCTGCTGACGCTCTCGTTCGACGTGACCGCGGGCACGGTCGTCGGCGTGGTCACCCACCCCGGCGACTACCCGGCCTGAGCCGGCGGCCGGTTGACGGTCCGCGCCGGGACTCGTGTCGCATGCGTCGGTGCCCGCCTTCGGGCAAAGCGTTAAGAAGGGCACCTTCTGCAACGCATGGCGTTAAGAAGGTGCCCTTCCTTTCTCAACGGGCGGCGTGGGCGGGGGTGCGGGTGCGGGTCGGGCCGTCGATGAGGGCGTCGGAGTGGCGCGGGACGGCGTTGCCCGCGTCGGCGGTGTAGTCGGCGGGGTGGGTCGCGTCGCGGCCGGCGGGGACGCGCAGGCCGCGCAGGAGCAGGGTGCCGGCCACGACGACGAGCAGGTTGACCGCCAGGGCGAGCAGGCCGGTGTAGACGGTGGCGCGGGTGTCGACACCGAGCTGGGCCAGGGGCAGGTTCGAGCCGCCGAAGTGGGCCTTGACGATGCGGCCGTCGGCCGCGCGCTGCGGGATGTGGTACATCGCGACCAGGCCGGTGAGCAGGCCCGACAGCAGTCCGGCGGCCAGGGCGTAGCGGTGGAACCAGGCGGTCCACAGGCCGAGCACCACGGCGGGCACGGTCTGCAGCACGACGACGCCGCCGATCAGCTGCAGCTCGATGGAGAACTCCTGGTCGAGCAGCAGGATCGCGGCGAGCGCGCCGAACTTCGCCAGCAGCGACACCCACCGGCTGACCCGGGCCTCCTCACGCGGGGTGGCGTCCGGGCGCAGGTACTCCCGGTAGATGGAGCGGGTGAACAGGTTCGCCGCGGCGATGGACATGACCGCGGCCGGGATCAGCGCGGCGACGCCGATGGCGGCGTAGCCGATGCCCGCGCACCAGGCCGGGAAGACCTCGTGGAACAGCTGCGGCACGACCGTGTTCAGGTCCCCGCCGACCGGGCGCACGCCCTGGCCGATCGCGAAGAAGCCGAGCATCGCCAGCAGCCCCAGCGCCAGGCAGTAGACCGGCAGCGCGGCCGCGTTGCGCTGCACGGTGGCCCGGTCGCGGGCGGCCAGGATCCCGGTCAGCGCGTGCGGGTACGCGAAGATCGCCAGCGCCGAGCCGAGCACCAGGGTGAGGTAGCCGGACCAGCCGCCCTCGGGCAGCAGCAGCCCGCTGGCCGGGGAGGTGTCGGCGGCGAAGCGCTCGCCCGCGCCGCGGAACGCCGCGACCCAGCCGCCGGACATGGCGACCAGCAGCACGATGGCCAGCACCAGCCACAGCATCAGGATGTCCTTGGCGATGGACAGCAGCGCCGGGGCGCGCAGCCCGGACCGGAAGGTGCAGACCGAGGCGACGGTGACCGCGGCGAGCAGCGGCCACTCGCCGGTGACGCCGAGCGTGGCGAACATGGCGCGCAGCGCGACCAGCTGCACCGCGATGTAGGGCAGCGTGGCCACGATGCCGGTGACCGCGACCAGGGCGGCCAGCCCGCGCGAGCCGAACCGGGCGCGGGCGAACTCGGCGGAGGTGACGAAGCCGTGCGCGTGCGACACCGACCAGGTGCGGGTGCTGATGACGTAGGCCATCGGCGCGCTGATGATGGCGAACGGCACCGCGAAGAACCCGGCCGCCCCGACGCCGTACACCAGCGCCGGCACCGCGATGTAGGTGTACGCCGTGTACATGCTGCCGCCGAGCAGGAACCAGGTGACCCAGTTGCCGAAGGCGCGCCCGCCCACCCCCCACTCCTCCAGCGAGTGCAGGCTGTGCGGCCGGCGCCAGCGCGCGGCGAGGAAGCCGAGCAGCAGCATGGCGCCCAGCAGTGCGGCGAAGGTCCCGATCTCGACCTGGCGGGCGGTCACGGCCGCCGCTCCCGCTTGCTCAGCTGGTACACCAGCGCGGTGACCGCCATCGCCAGGAACGCGCAGCCCACCTGGTACCAGTAGAAGAACGGGATGCCCCACAGCCGCGGCTCCAGCCGGTCGTACAGGCCGACCGGCAGCGGCGCGAGGATGGGGATCAGCAGCAGCCACTGCGCGCAACGCCGTGCCGGACGTGCTCCGTGCTCGGCCACCGTGCCTCCTTTCCGGATGCGCCCCGGCGGCGGCCGGAACGCGCTGAGTGATCAGGACACTGTCTGCCGGTGACGGGCCGTCGGCATCGGCGAAATCACCGGTCTTGCCGCGCGCGATCATCAGCGGCCGCCCACCCCTTCCGCCCGGACCGCGTGCACCCTTATATTGCACTCGCAGTGCATCTTGTTTCCATGGGAGGAGAGCCGCGTGGCAGCGCCTGTCACCGCCGAGGACCTGCTGGCGCGGGTCGACGGTTTCCTGGCCGGGCACGATCCGGCAGGCGATCGGCTCGAGTTCCTGCGTGCCCGCTTCGACGCCGGGCTAGCCTGGGTGCACTACCCGGTCGGGCTGGGCGGACTCGGTGCACCACGAGTGCTGCAACCCGTGGTGGACCAGCGCTTCGCCGCGGCGGGCGCCCCGGACAACCGGCCCCGGCGCATCAGCATCGGGCTGGGCATGGCGGCGCCGACCGTGCTGCGCCACGGCACCGCCGCCCAGCGCGAGCGCTACCTGCGCCCGCTGTGGACCGGCGAGGAGGTCTGGTGCCAGCTGTTCAGCGAGCCCGGCGCCGGCTCCGACCTGGCGGGCGTCGCCACCCGCGCGGTACGCGACGGCGACGGCTGGCTCGTCGACGGGCAGAAGGTGTGGACCTCCATGGCGCACCACGCGCGCTGGGGCATCCTGCTCGCCCGCACCGACCCGGCCGTGCCCAAGCACCAGGGCCTGACCTACTTCGTCTGCGACATGCACGCCCCCGGCGTCGAGGTGCGCCCGCTGCGCCAGGCCACCGGCGAGGCCGAGTTCAACGAGGTCTTCCTGTCCGGCGTACGGCTGCCCGACGAGCTGCGGATCGGCGCGGTCGGCGAAGGCTGGGCGGTCGCGCGCACCACGCTGATGAACGAGCGCGTCGCGATCGGCGGCGGCGCGCTGCCCCGCGAGGGCGGCATGATCGGCGTGCTCGCCCGCACCTGGCGGGAACGCCCCGAACTGCGCACCCCGGCCCTGCACGACGAGGTGCTGCGGCTGTGGGTGCGCGCCGAGACGCTGCGGCTGACCGGGGTACGCCTGCGCCAGCAGCTCGCCGCGGGCGAGCCCGGACCGGAGGGCTCGGCCATGAAGCTGGCCTTCGCCGCGCTCACCCAGCAGATCTCCGGCGTCGAGGTCGAGCTGCTCGGCGCCGAGGGACTGCGCCACGACGGCTGGGACGCGCACCGGCCCGAGGAGGTCGACCTGATCGGACGCGGCGCGACCTACCGCTGGCTGCGCGCCAAGGGCAACTCGATCGAGGGTGGCACCTCCGAGATCCTGCGCAACATCGTCGCCGAGCGGGTGCTCGGGCTGCCCGCCGAACCGCGCACCGACACCGGCGCCGCCTGGAAGGACCTGCCCCGATGAACCTCGACCTGCGCTACACCGAGGAGCAGGAGCTGCTGCGCGACTCGGTGCGGGCCATGCTCGGCGACCACGCCCCGTGGACGCGGGTGCTCAAGGTCGCCGAGAGCACCGAGCCCGACGACGCCGACCTGTGGCGGCTGCTCGCCGTCGAGACGGGGCTGGCCGCCCTGGCCGTCCCCGAGCATCTCGGCGGCGCGGGCGCCACGCTCGCCGAGACCGCCGTGGTGCTGGAGGAGCTGGGCCGCGCCTGCGCCCCGGTGCCGTACCTGGGCACCGCCGTCGCCGCCCGCGCCCTGCTCCACCTCGGCGAGACCGACCTGCTGCGCGCGGTGGCGGGCGGGGAGGTGATCGCGCTGGCGCTGCCGTTCGCCACCGGCCCGGCCGCGCCGCCGCCGTCCGACGTCGAGGTCACCGTTTTGGGCGACGGCGGGCCGCTGCTCAACGGGACGGTCCGCAGCGTCGCCGAGGCGCTGCGGGCGACGGTGCTGCTGGTGCCCGCGGACGGGGGCCTGTACGTGGTGGACGTGACGGCGGCGGGGGTGGTGCGCGAGCAGGTGGTGTCGCTGGACGAGACCCGTCCGCTGTGCGACGTCGCGTTCTGGAACGCGCCCGCCCGGCTGCTGGCCTCCGGGCCACGCGCGGCGGCGGCGCTGGACGCGGCACTGGTCACCGGGGCCGCGCTGCTCGCCTCGGAGCAGGTCGGCCTGGCGCAGTGGTGTCTGGACACGACGGTCGAGCACCTGCGCACGCGGTACCAGTTCGGCCGCGCGGTCGGCTCGTTCCAGGCGCTCAAGCACCGGCTCGCCGACCTGTGGGTGGAGCTGGTCCAGGCGCGCGCCGCGGCTCGGCACGCCGCGGTCTGCGCGGCCGCCGACGACCCGGACGCCCGGCTCGCGGCGGCGCTGGCCCAGGCGCACTGCGGGCCGGTGGCGGTGCGGGCGGCCGAGGAGTGCGTGCAGATGCACGGCGGCATCGGCTTCACCTGGGAACACCCCGCGCACCTGTACCTGAAACGGGCCAAGAGCGCGGCGATCGCGTACGGCACCGCCGCCCACCACCGCAGTGTCCTCGCCGCGCTCGTGGACCTGCCTTCCGCCTGACCGCCCGCATGGTTGGTTCATCGGGGGTGCATGTAGTGATCTTGCCGGCGGCCGGGTCGTCCCGGTCGGCGGGGGGTGGACCGTGTGATTTGAACGGGTTCGTTCATTGAGGTCACGGGCTCGTAACAAGGGTATTGACGAGCCGTTTCCCAAACCTACACTCCTAGTGTAATTACTTAGTCCTTCCTCATCCCGACCCCGAATGCAGAGGTGACGATGAAACCGCCGTCCGGCGAGACAAGCGCGGCAGGGCACCGCCTCGCCCTGCGCGGCATCGGGGTGCGATTCGGCGGTCTGACCGCATTGGACGACGTGACGCTGGAGGTGGCGCCCGGTCAGGTGGTCGGCGTGATCGGACCCAACGGCGCGGGCAAGACCACGCTGTTCAACGTGGTCTGCGGCCTGGTCCGGCCCACCTCCGGCACGCTGGAGCTCAACGGCGCCCCGCTGGCCCCGCAGCCGCACCGGCTCGCCGGGCTCGGTGTCGTGCGCACCCTGCAGGGCGTCGGCCTGTTCCGCGGCCTGACCGTGCTGGAGAACGTGATGGCCGGGGCGACCTGCACCGCCCGTGCGGGCTTCTTCTCCGGGCTGCTCGGCCTGCCGCGCAGCGACCGCGACGAGCGGCGGCTGCGCGAGGAGGCCCTGGCGCTGCTGGAGCGCTTCGGCGTGGCCGGCTACGCCGCCGCGCTGCCGGGCACCCTGCCGTACGCGGTCGGCAAGCGGGTCGCGCTGGCCCGCGCGCTGGCCGCCCGCCCGCGCCTGCTGCTGCTGGACGAGCCCGCGGGCGGTCTCGGCGCGCAGGACATCGAGGAGCTGGCCGAGGTGATCACCGGCCTGCCGGGCGAGGCGGGCTGCTCGGTGATGCTGGTCGAGCACCACATGGACCTGGTGATGCGGGTCTGCGACCGGATCGCGGTGCTCGACTTCGGGCGGCTCATCGCCACCGGCACCCCACAGGAGGTGCGCGACAACCCGGCGGTGACCGAGGCCTACCTCGGCGCCGAGGCCGACTCCACCCCGCTCGCCCAGGAGGCCGCGGCATGACCGCCGACACCACGACCGCCGCCGCGCCCCGCGCCGGCGCGACCGCCGACGTGATCCTGCGGGTGTCCGGGCTGACCGCCGGGTACGGCGCGGCGCCCGTGCTCTCCGACATCGACCTGACCGTGCGGGCCGGGACCATCGCGGCCGTGCTCGGCGCCAACGGTGCGGGCAAGACGACGCTGCTGCGCACCCTGTCCGGCCTGGTCCGGCCGAGTGCCGGGGAGATCGTCTTCGGCGGGCAGCCGCTGCGCGACGTGCCGGTGGAGCAGCTGGTGCGCCGCGGCATGGCGCACGTGCCCGAGGGCCGGGGCGTGGTCGCCGAGCTGACCGTCGACGAGAACCTGCGGCTGGGCGGGCTGTGGCGGCGCGACCGCGCCGACGCCGCGCAGGCGCTCGCCGAGGTGTACGAGCTGTTCCCGCCGCTGGCCCAGCGCCGCCGGCACGCCGGGCACCAGCTGTCCGGCGGCGAGCGGCAGATGCTCGCGCTGGGCCGCGCCCTGGTGGCCCGGCCGCGGCTGCTGCTGCTCGACGAGCCGTCGCTCGGGCTCGCCCCGCGCGTCATCGCCCAGATCATGGGGCTGCTGCGGGAGCTGCGCGACCGCACCGGGCTCACCGTGCTGCTGGTCGAGCAGAACGTGCGCAGCGCGCTGTCGGTCGCCGACGAGGCGGTGGTCATGTCGCTGGGCCGCGTCGTCACCGCGACCAGCGCCGACCGGCTGCGCGACGACGAGGAACTCCGCCACGCCTACCTGGGCTTCTGACCCGCGACCACGAAAGGAGGGCACATTGGACCGCTTCGTCTTTCTCACCTTCGACGGCCTGTCCAAGGGTGCGGTGCTGGCCGCGTTCGCGCTGGCCCTGGTATTGATCTGGCGGGCCGCGCGCATCGTCAACTTCGCCCAGGGCGCGATGGCGGTGGCCGCCGCGTACGCCGCCTACAGCGTCACCAGCGCGACCGGCTCGTACTGGCTGGGCTTCGGCGCGGCACTGGTCGGCGGCCTGCTGATCGGCCTGGTCGTCGAGCGGGCGGTGATGCGCTTCGTCGACCACACCTCGCCGCTGGCCGAGGTCATCGTGGCGCTCGGGCTGGTGCTGGTGCTCCAGGCGGTGCTGGGCATGGTGTACGGCAACGAGTTCCTGCCCGCGGGCACGCCGTTCAGCCGGACCGCGCTCACCGCCGGCGGGGTGCCGCTGCTGTCGCGCTACGACCTGTTCGTCTTCGGCGCGGTGCTGCTGGTGGTGGTCGGGCTCGCGCTGCTGTTCACGCGTACCCCCGTCGGGCTTCGCATGCGGGCCTCAGCCTTCGCCCCGGAGGTGTCCCGGCTGCTCGGCGTCAACGTCGGCGGCATGCTGACGCTGGGCTGGGCGCTGGCCTCGGCGGTCGGCGCGCTCGCCGCGATGCTGGTCATCCCCACCGAGCTGGGCCTGCACCCGCACGCCATGGACCTGGTCTTCGTGTCCGCGTTCACCGCGGCGGTCGTCGGCGGGCTGGACAGCCCGCCCGGCGCGGTGGTCGGCGGCCTGGCCGTCGGCCTGATCCTCTCGTACGTCAGCGGCTACCTGGGCAGCGACGTCACCCCGATGGCGGTCCTGGTGCTGCTGCTCGCGGTGCTGCTGGTCCGCCCCGGCGGCCTCTTCTCCAGCACCGTGGCGAGGCAGGTATGAGCATCCTCCGCAACTCGACGCTGCTGCGGCACCTGGCGTTCACGCTGCTCGCCGGGGTGGCGCTCTACCTGCTGACCTGGGAGCTGGAGCCGTTCCGCAACTTCCAGCTCGCCACCGTCGCGGCGTACCTGTGCGCCACGGCCGGGCTGACCGTGCTGGTCGGGCTCAACGGGCAGCTGTCGCTGGGGCACGGGGCGCTGATGGCGGTCGGCGCGTACACGGTGGCGCTGTCGCAGAACGCGCTGTCCGAGGCGGGCATCGTCGGCAACCAGGTGCTGCCGCTGTCGCTGGCGCTGGGCGTGCTGGTCACCATGGCCGCGGGCGCCGTGATCGGGCTGGCCGCCGCCCGGCTGCGCGGGCCGTACCTGGCCGGTGTCACGCTGGCCGTGGCCATCGCGGTGCCCGCCGCGACGGTCACCTTCGACGAGGTCTTCAACAGCGAGCAGGGCCTCGGCGTGTACGTCGAGCCGCCGCCGCTGTCGCTGGGCCTGTACTTCCCGAACGAGCGCTGGCAGGCCTGGATCGCGCTGGCCGGGGCGCTGCTCACCATGCTGCTGCTGGCCAACCTGGTACGCAGCCGCGTCGGGCGCAACCTGCGCGCGGTGCGCGACGACGAGGTGGCCGCCCGGCTCGCGGGCATCCACCTGGCGCGTACCCAGGTGCTGGCCTTCGTGGTGAGCGCCGCCTGCGCGGGCCTCGGGGGCGGGCTGATGGCGCTGCTGGCGCAGAGTGTCTCGCCGGGCGCGTTCTCGCTGACCCTGTCGCTGTTCCTGCTGATGGCCGTGGTCATCGGCGGCCTGGGCAGCCTGTCCGGGGCGGTGTGGGGAGCGGTCCTGCTCGTCGCGCTGCCCGACCTCACCCACGACAGCACCGGGTGGGTCTCCCTGTCGCCCGCGGTGGCGCAGCGCCTGGAGGGCAACCTCCCGCTGGCCGTCTTCGGGCTGACCCTGATCGTCGTGATGATCGCCGCCCCCGGGGGCGTGCAGGGACTGCTGCGCCGGATCGGCGCCCGGTTCCGGAGGCGGGCCGCCGCCCGCTGATCACACGGCCGCACCACCCGCACCACCACCGCCCCACCCTGTTTCATCGATATCAGTCAATATTATGCGGAAGGATCGGTGTCACCATGAATCGCCTGACCCGACGCGGGCTCTCGCTCGCCACGGCTGCCGTGCTGCTCACGGCCGTCGCGGCCTGCGGCGAGGACGCGAACACCCCGCCGGCCGAGGTGCCGGGCGTGACCGCCACCGAGATCCTGGTCGGCACGCACATGCCGCTGACCGGGCCCGCCTCGGCCGGCTACTCCGAGATCGCCCCCGCCAGCAAGGCGTACTTCGACTACGTCAACGCCAACGGCGGCGTGCACGGCCGTAAGATCAACTACAAGATCATGGACGACGGGTACAACCCGGCCAACACCCAGACCGTGGTCCGCCAGCTGGTGCTGGAGGACAAGGTGTTCGCGATCCTGAACGGCCTGGGCACGCCCACCCACACCGGCGTGCTGGACTTCCTGAAGACCAACCGGGTGCCGGACCTGTTCGTCGCCTCGGGCAGCCGCAGCTGGGACCAGCCGCAGAAGTACCCGGGCACGTTCGGCTTCAACACCGACTACACGGTCGAGGGCAAGATCCTGGCCAGCCACATCAAGGCCACCCACGCCGGCAAGAAGGTCTGCTTCTTCGGCCAGGACGACGACTTCGGCCGCGACAGCCTGGTCGGCGTCGAGCAGGTGCTCGGCGCGGGCGCCGTGGTCGCCAAGGAGAAGTACGTCACCAGCAACCAGAACGTCGCCCCGCAGATCGGCGCCCTGAAGGCGGCCGGCTGCGAGGTCGTCGTGCTGGCCACCGTGCCCGGCTTCACCGCGCTGTCGCTGGGCACCGCGGCCCGCCTCAAGTTCGCCCCGTCGTGGGTCGTGTCCAACGTCGGCTCGGACTACCTCACCCTGTCCAAGATGCTCGGTGAGGGCAAGGTGCTGCTGGAGGGCATGGTCGGCATCTCCAACCTGCCGTCGCCGGTGGACATGAACGACCCGTGGACCGCCATGTTCAAGAAGATCCACGACCAGCACAACGGCAGCGCCCCCTTCAACGGCAACACCGTCTACGGCATGTCCGTGGCGTACCTCTTCGTCCAGGCGCTGCAGGCCTCCGGCAAGGACCTCACCCGCGAGGGCCTGATCGCCGCGCTGGAGAAGGGCGGCTTCAAGGGCCCCGGCCTGGCCCCCCTGCGCTTCAGCAAGGACGACCACTCCGGCATGGGCGGCGGCCGCCTCACCAAGGTCACCGCCGGCAACCAGGAGTTCTTCGGCCCCGTCTACGAGACCGACTCCGAAGCGGGCCCGGTCAACGAGTTCGCCGAGCAGCGCCCCGCCCCGCCCGCCAACAGCATCCCCACCGCCTGACCCCCTCCCTCCCGTCGATCATGAACTTATGGCACGGCTCGACGGCGTGTCCCCGGCACAACCTCATGATCGACGCCTGACAGCACCGGCCCGGCACGCGCCATGCGTGCCGGGCCGGTGGGGTGGGCGGGGTCAGGAGAGGCGTTCGAGGACCATGGCCATGCCCTGGCCGCCGCCGACGCACATGGTCTCCAGGCCGATGCTCTTGTCGTGCCAGCGCAGCGAGTTGAGCAGGGTGGTGGTGATGCGGGCGCCGGTCATGCCGAAGGGGTGGCCGACGGCGATCGCGCCGCCGTTGACGTTGAGCTTGTCCAGGTCGATGCCCAGCTCGGCGGCGCTGCCGACGACCTGGACGGCGAACGCCTCGTTGATCTCGACGAGGTCGACGTCGTTGATGGACATGCCGGCGCGGGCCAGCGCCTGCCGGGACGCCTCGACCGGGCCCAGGCCCATGATCTCGGGGGACAGGCCGGACAGGCCGGTGGAGACGATCCGGGCCAGCGGCGTGATGCCGAGCTCGGCGGCGCGGCGGTCGGACATGATGACCAGGGCGGCGGCGCCGTCGTTGAGCGGGCAGGCGTTGCCGGCGGTGACCGTGCCGTCGGGCCGGAACACCGGCTTGAGCCCGGCCAGCGCGGCCAGCGTCGTCCCGGCGCGCGGGCCGTCGTCGGCGCTGACCACGGTGCCGTCCGGCAGCGTCACCGGGGTGATCTCGCGGGCCCAGAAGCCGTCGGCGATCGCCTTCTCGGCGAGGTTCTGCGAGCGGCAGGCGAACTCGTCCTGCGTCTCGCGGGTGATCCCCTTGAGCTGGGCGACGTTCTCCGCGGTCTGGCCCATCGCGATGTACACGTCGGGCAGCTCGCCGTCCTCACGCGGGTCGTGCCAGGTCGGCGCCCCCGCCTCGGCCCGGGCCTCGGTGCGCGCCAGCGCGGTGTCGTAGACGGCGTTGCGGGTGCCCGGCATGCCGTCGCTGCGGCCGTTGCCGTAACGCGACACGCACTCGACGCCGACGGAGAGGAACACGTCGCCCTCGCCGGCCCGGATCGCGTGCAGCGCCATCCGGGTGGTCTGCAGCGAGGAGGAGCAGTACCGGTTGATGGTGGTGCCGGGAAGGTGGTCGAATCCCAGCATGGTGGCGACCACGCGGCCGAGGTTGTGGCCCTGCTCCCCGGCGGGCTGGCCGCAGCCGAGCATCAGGTCGCCGATCTCGCGCGGGTCCAGCTCGGGCACCTGGTCCAGGGCCGCGCGTACGATGGCCGCGGCCAGGTCGTCGGGGCGCATCGTGACCAGCGAGCCCTTGTTGGCCCGGCCGATGGGGGAGCGGGCGGCGGCGACCACCACAGCTTCAGGCACGTCCTTGTCCTTTCGCGAGTACGGGCAAACTTTATGCACTCACGCTGCGTCTTTCTGTGGCCTGCTGTCAATGGCGTGCCGGGTGGGCCTTGTCACCCTCGGCGCACGCGTTGACCGGGCACGGCGGCGACCCTAATATCAGCACTGCTAGTGCAACTAGCAGCTCCGGAAAGGAACCCCTTGTGACCGCCCTTCTCCTCGACGGCGCCGCGGTCGTCGTCACCGGTGCCGGCTCCGGCATCGGCGCCGCCATGGCCCGCCGGTTCGCCGCGGCCGGTGCCCGGGTGGTCGTCAACGACCGCGATCCCGTCGCGGCGCAGCGCGTCGCCGCCGAGGTCGGCGGGCCGGCGTTCCCGGCCGACGTGACCGACCCGGCGCAGGTCGCCGCGCTCGTCGACTTCGCCTGGGAGTCGTTCGGAGGGCTCGACCTGTTCTGCGCCAACGCGGGCGTCGCGCCGCCCGCCGACTCCCCGAACGCGTGGGAGCTGGCCTGGCGGGTCAACGTGCTGGCACACGTACACGCCGCCGAGGCCCTGCTGCCGCGCTGGCTCGCCGCGGGCACCGGGCGGCTGCTGGTCACCGCCTCCGCGGCGGGCCTGCTCACCATGCTCGGCAACGCGCCGTACGCGGTGACCAAGCACGGCGCCGTCGCCTACGCCGAATGGCTGCGGGCCACCTACGGCCACCGCGGCGTGACCGTGCAGGCGCTGTGCCCGCAGGGCGTGCGCACCCCGATGCTGGAGGCCTCCGGCCCCGGCGGCGGCGTGCTGCTCGATCCCGGCGCGATCAGCGCCGAGGAGGTCGCCGAGGCCGTGGTCGCCGCACTGGGCGGCGACGACTTCCTGGTGCTGCCCCATCCCGAGGTGGCCGGCTTCTACCAGCGGCGCGCGGCCGACACCGACCGCTGGCTGCGCGGCATGAACCGGCTGCAGCAGGACTTGGAACAGCGCCTGGGCACCGGCTGATGCCGGAGCTCGGCCGGCGAGGGCCGGCCCGGATCGGCAGTCCTCGCCGGCCGGGACGCGTGAGCGTCGCGGGTGCCGGCACCAGGTGGCTTCCGCACGGGCTGACGGCCGCCGGATGCGGGGGTCTTCTGCGCGGGGCGGTAGCCGTCGGATGCGGATGCCTTCCATGCGGGGCGACAGCCGCCGGGCGCGGGTGTGTTCCGCGCGGGCCGTCAACCCAGGAGTTGTCGCGACAACCCAGAAGATGTCGCGGCGCGGCGAGCACCTGTCCAGGCGGGCCCGGCCAAGGCGCGGAGCGGAGGCCGTCGCCGGGTGGGCACCGCTGCGGCGGCCGGGAGTCTCGACCTGGCGGCGCGACTACACTCTGCGTGCACATACGGTCGGCGGTCCGCGGGGACCGCGGAGAGGTTGGCGGAGCGCTATGAGCAGGACCGGCACGGCGGGCAGGGTCGACGGACGGACCGCCCGCGCCGAGCGCACCCGCGCCGCGATCGTCGACGCGCACCTCGCCCTGATCACCGAGGGTGATCTGCGGCCGACCGGTGAGCGCATCGCCGAGCGGGCGGGGGTGTCGCTGCGCGCCCTGTGGACCAACTTCGCCGACATGGAGACCCTGTTCGAGGCGAGCGGCGTGCGGGTGCTGGCGAGCCAGGACGCGGCGTTCCGGCCGGTGGACCCGGCGCTGCCGCTGCACCGGCGGGTGGAGGAGTTCTGCCGCCAGCGCGCCGAGCTGCTGCAGCTGATCGCCCCGATGGCGCGCGCCGCCGCGATGCGCGAGCCGGTCTCGGCGCAGCTGCACCGCAACCGCCTCAAGCACATCGACCGGGTACGCGACGAGGTGAGCGTGCTGTTCGCGCCGGAGCTGGAGATGGCCGGGCCGGGGCGGGACCAGCTGCTGCACGCGCTGCTCGCCGCGACCATGTGGGCGAACTGGTCCATGCTGCGCGACGGGCTGGGGCTGGACGTGGCGGCGGCGCGCGGGGTCATGGTCCGCACCGTCACCGCGCTGCTCTTGAACGCGATGGCCTCCGGCATGTCATAGCGGCACGATTAACGTCTTTCCAACCGCGTTACTTATAGGTAACACTGTCGGAATGGTAAATGCATCGACAGTGCACATACCAACGGATCGTTCGCCCCGGCACGCCGCGGCCGTCGCCGCGCGCCCCGTGGCGCACCACCTCCTGCTGCGCGGCCGGGAGCGCGAGCTGCAGACCATCGCCGCGCTGCTGGCCGCGGCCGCGTCCGGCACCGGTGGCGCCCTGCTCCTGCACGGCGACCTGGGCAGCGGCAAGACCGCGCTGCTGCGCGCCGCCGCCGCGACCGCACCCGCCGGGAGCTGCCTGCTGGAGGCGGTCGGGCTACCCGAGGAGGCCGACCTGCCGTACGCGGGGCTGCAGAGCCTGCTGCAACCCGTGACCGACCGGATCGCGGCGCTGCCCACCCTGCAGGCGCGGGTGCTCGACGGGACGCTGTCCGGCGCGGGCTGCGCCGACCACGACCGGCTCGCCCTGGCCATGGCCGTGCTCACCCTGCTCGGCGAGCTCGGCCGGGAGCGGCCCGTGCTGTGCTGCGTCGACGACGTGCACGCGCTGGACCGGCCCTCCCTCGACGTGATCGCGTTCGCCGCCCGGCGGCTGCGCGCCCACCGGGTGGCGCTGCTGCTGGCCGCCTCGGCAGAGCCGGTGCTGAGCGGCGTACCGCTGCTGCCCGTGCGGGAGCTCGACCCCCGCGCGAGCCGCGCCATGCTCGCCGACCTGCTGCACGACGGGTCCGGGGCGCTCGACGGCGACGGCGGCGACGGTGACACGCTGGCCTCCCTAGCCGTGCTGGCGGGCGGGAACCCGCGCGCGCTGGCCGACCTCGCCGCCTCGCTCACCGACAGCCAGCGCCGCGGCGAGGCGCCGCTGCCCACCCGGCTGCCCGCCGACAGCGCCCTGCTGCGGGCGTACCGGGCCCGGCTCGACGGGCTGCCCTCGGACACCCGCTGGCTGCTGCTGCTCGCCGCGGCCGACGAGGAGAACGACGCGGCGGGGCTGGTCCGCGCCGCGCTCGGGTCCGGCGTGGACATCGCCGCGCTCGCCCCGGCCGAACGCGCCGGGCTGGTCCGGGTCGGCCGGGGCGGCATCGTGTTCCCGCAGCCGCTGGCCCGCACGCTGGCGTACGAGGAGGCGCCGCTGGCCCAGCGCCGCGCCGCGCACCTGCACCTGGCGCAGACCCTCGACCCGGACCGGGAGCGGTTGCGCCGTGCCGTGCACCTGGCCGCGGCGGCGTACGGGCCCGACGCGCGGCTGGCCGAGGAGCTGGAGGACGCGGCCAGCGGGGGCGGTTACTCGCGCGCCTCCGCGGCGCTGGAGCACGCCGCGCAGCTGACCACCGAACCCGCCGGGGCGGCCAGCCGGCTGGTCACCGCCGCCCGGTACGCCTGGCAGTCCGGCAGCCCGCACCGGGCCCGCAGCCTGCTGCGCCAGGCCCAGCCGGCGGCCCGGGACCGGTCGGCCACCGCCGAGAGCGAGGTGCTGTCCGGCGAGATCGAGCTGCGCGCCGGGGCCACCGTCAACGCCGTCGAGTCGCTGCTGTCCCTGGCCGACCGGCTCGCCGGCAACCGGCGGGAGCTGGCCGTGCTCGCGCTGATGCGGGCGGGCGAGGCGATCTGCTTCTCCGGCGACTACCCGCGCTACGCCGAGGTCGCCAAGCGGGCCGCGGCGCTGCGCCGGCCCGGCGACCCCGACCACCTCGAGGTCGTGTTCGAGCACATCGCCGGGTTCGCGGCGACCTTCCTCGGTCGGCACGAGCGGGCGCTGGCGCCGCTGCACCGGGTCGTCGACCTCGGCGCCGCGCTCGACACCGCGTCCCCGCTGACCTGCGCCGCCGCCGCCGCATTGCTGCTGGCCGACGACGTCGGCGCGCACCGGCTGGCCACCCGGGCGGTCGAGGTCGCCCGCGACACCGGCGACGTGTCGGCGCTCCCGCTCGCCCTGGAGATGACCGCGTACGCCGAGTACTGGCTGGGCCGCTACGACGCCGCCGCGGCCACCAGCCTGCAGGGGCTGCGCGCGGCGCGTACCTGCGGGCAGGGCAACTACGCGGGTGACCACCAGGCGATGCTCGCGGTGCTGGCGGCCATCCGGGGCGAGCGGGAGCTGTCCCTGCGGCGCATCCGCGACATCGAGGTGGCGCCCGGCACCGGGCAGGCCAACCGGCCCAAGGCGCTGAGCCAGTGGGCGCTGGCCGTGCTGGACCTGCTCGCCGGCCGTCCCGCCGACACGGTGACCCGGATCGCGGCCATCGCCTGCCCGCGTACCGGCCGGGGGCATGTCGTGGTGCAGGCGATGGCGACGCCCTGGCTGGTCGAGGCCGCGGTCCGCGGCGACGGCCGGGAGCAGGCGATCGCCGCCCTGGACGGCTTCGACCGGTGGGCGGCGTCGACCGGCGACCCGGTGCGCCGGGCGCTGTCGGCCCGCTGCCACGCCCTGCTCGCCCCGCGCGGCAGCGACGCGGCCGAGGAGCACTTCCAGCAGGCGCTCGCGCTGCACCTGGCCGGGGAGGCGGACTTCGAACAGGCCCGCACCGAGCTGCTCTACGGCCAGGAGCTGCGCCGGGCCCGCCGCCCCCGCGACGCGCGCGAGCACCTGCACCATGCGCTGGAGACGTTCACCCGCCTGGACGTGCCCGCCTGGACCGACCAGGCCCGCGCCGAGCTGCGCGCCGCGGGCGAGGCGGTCGACGCCCCCGCCGTCCGCGCCGCCGACGTGCTCACCGCCCAGCAGCTCCAGATAGCCCGCCTGGTCTGCGACGGCGCGACGAACCGCGAGGTCGCCGTGCAGCTGTTCCTCAGCACCCGCACCGTCGACCACCACATGCGCAACATCTTCGCCCGCCTCAACATCCGCTCCCGCACCGAACTCGCCAAAGCCCTCACCTGAGGCCCCATGATCGTCCGACTTGCCAGGCAGATGGGCGTATCTTGACCGCTCATTCGCCCATGTGCCAGGCAAGTCGAACGATCATGGCCCGCCCGGCCCGCCCGGCCCGCCCGGCCCGCCCGGCCCGGCCGGGGCGCGGCGAGGCCGCCGGTCCGCGAAGGATCGGCGGCCTCGGGTGGGGTGGGTCAGGGGAGGAGGACGACGGTGCGGGCGCCCTCGCCGCGGGCCATGCGGGCGAAGGCCGCGGCGGCCTCGTCCAGGGTGACGCGGTCGGTGATCAGCGCCGCCGGGTCCAGGTCGCCCGCGAGCACCTGGCGGGCCAGGTCGGGCACGTCGCGGTCCGGATCGGAGTTGCCGTAAACCGACGAGCGCAGGGTCCGGGCGGAGTGGAACACGTCGAGCGCGGCGAGGCTGACCATGTCGTCCTTGGCGCCCATGCCGACCACGGTCACCTGGCCTCCGCGCCGGGTGGCCCGCCAGGCCGCGCGGATCGTCGCCGACCTGCCCACGCACTCGAAGGAGTGGTCGGCGCCGCGCCGCTCGGTGAGCCCGCGCACCTGGCC
Source organism: Catellatospora sp. NPDC049609 (assembly GCF_040675365.1). NCBI lineage: Bacteria > Bacillati > Actinomycetota > Actinomycetes > Micromonosporales > Micromonosporaceae > Catellatospora > Catellatospora sp. NPDC049609. Next base: position 81,845 of record NZ_JBFAOU010000012.1, read on the forward strand.
GCTCAGCTCGTCGCCGGATACCAGGAAGTGGGTCGCCCCGGCGGCCAGGGCCAGCTCCCGCTTGGCGTCGGAGACGTCCACGGCGATGACCGGGTCGGCCCCGGCGGCCCGCGCGGCCATGACCGTGGACAGGCCCACGCCGCCGAGTCCGATGACGAGCGCGGACTCCCCGGCCCGCAGCGCCGCCGTGCGCAGCACCGCCCCGACGCCGGTCAGCACCGCGCAGCCGAGCAGCGCCGCGGTGGCGAAGGGCAGCTCGTCGGGTACGGCGATGACGGCGTGATCGCCGACCACGACCTCCTCGGCGAGCGCGCCGAGGCCGAGCGTGACGTGCAGCGGGCCGCCGTCGGCGGTGCTGCCGCGCGGCGTGGTCGCCACGCCCGCGGTCTCGCACAGCCACGGCTGGCCGTGCGTGCAGAACCAGCAGGTGCGGCACGGCGGCGCCCAGTTCAGCACCACGTGCGCGCCCACGGCGACGTTCGCCTCCGGCCCGGCCGCGGTCACCACGCCCGCCGCCTCATGCCCCAGGACCAGCGGGTACGCCGCCTTGAGCGTCCCGTTCACCATGGACAGGTCGGAGTGGCAGACCCCGGCGGCCCGGATGCGCACCCGCACGTCGCGTGGCCCCAGCTCGGGCAGCACGATCTCCTCGACGGCCAGCGCCGCCCCGGCGTCGCGGCACACCAGCGCGCGCACGGTGCGCGGGCCGGCGACCCCGGAGCCGTCGGCCGGACCTGCGCCGGTGGTGTCGGCGGGAGTCGCGCCGGGCTCGCCGTGGGGGTTCGGGCCGGTCGCGGGGGCGCTCATCGCTGGATCGCCTTCGTCTCGAGGAACTCGTCCAGGCCGTGGCGGCCCAGCTCGCGGCCGATGCCGGACTGCTTGAACCCGCCGAACGGCGCGAGCGGGTTGAACGCCCCGCCGTTCACGTCGACCGCACCCGTACGCATCCGCCGCGCCACGGCCAGCGCCCGCTCCTCGTCGCCGGACCAGACCGCGCCGGCCAGGCCGTACCGGGAGTTGTTGGCGATGGCGACGGCCTCGTCGTCGGTGTCGAACGGGATCACCACCAGCACCGGCCCGAAGATCTCCTCCTGGGCGACCGTGCTGTCGGGGTGCACGTCGGCCAGCACGGTCGGCGCGACGAAGTACCCCCGGTCCGGCACGGCGGCGTGCAGGCCGCCCGCGACCAGGCGTGCCCCGTCGGCGAGCCCGCGCTCGATGTACCCGCGCACGGTCTCGCGCTGCGCGGCCGAGGCCAGCGGCCCGAGCCGGGTGCCCTCGTCGAACGGGTCGCCCAGCGTCTGCCCGGCGGCGGCCTCGGCGGCGATCGCCAGCGCCTCGTCGTACCGGGAGCGGTGCACCAGCATGCGGGTCCAGGCGGTGCAGGTCTGGCCGGAGTTGAGGAACGCGTTGGCCACGCCGGTCTTGACCGCCCGGCGCAGGTCGGCGTCCTCCAGGATCACGTTGGCGGACTTGCCGCCCAGCTCCAGCGCGACCCGCGCGATGCGGTCGGCGGCCAGGTGCGAGATGCGCGCGCCGACGGCGGTGGAGCCGGTGAACGACACCAGGTCCACGTCCGGGTGCCCGGCGATGGCCGAGCCGACCACCGAACCGGGCCCGGTGACCAGGTTGGCCACGCCCGGCGGCAGACCCGCCTCATCGACCGCGTCGAACAGCAGGTACGCCACCAGCGGCGTCAGGTCGGCGGGCTTGAGCACCACCGTGCAGCCCGCGGCCAGCGCCCCGGCCAGCTTGGCCATGATCTGGTGCAGCGGGTAGTTCCACGGGGTGATCGCGCCGACCACGCCGACCGGCTCGCCGACGATCAGCGAGTTGCCCACGGTGTGTGTGGCCTCCGGCTGCCCGGCCAGCTCGACGTAGCTCTTCAGCACGGTCAGCGGCAGCCCGGCCTGGACGCGGGTGGCGACCTTCATCGGCGTACCCAGCTCGCGGGCGACCGTGGTGGCGATCTCGCCCGCGCGGGCGGACAGCGCCGCGTGCAGCCGGTCCAGGTGCGCGGCGCGCTCGGCCGGGGCCAGCGCCGACCAGGGGCCGAACGCGGCCTTCGCGGCGGCGACGGCGCGGTCGACGTCCACCGCGTCCCCGGCCGGCACATGCGCGATGATCTGCTCGGTGGTGGGGTCCTCGACGGCGATGACACCGGTGCCGTGCGGTGCGGTCCAGCGTCCGTCGAGGTAGAGCTCGGTGCGGTCGGCGATCGGGGCGGTGCGTCCCGGATGCGTCGCCGCGGCTGCCAGGTCCATGCGGTCCCTTCCCATCGGGCGGCCGTGCTGGGCGGGACCGCGGGGGAGCGGGGACGACGCCGTCAGGGCCGCGATAGCGGGCGGGCCCACGATGCGCCGGGGCCCGCAAAACTAGCGCTGCAAGTTTCGACTGTAGTACGAGTCGGGGCGTGGTTCCAGGGGTGGGCCGGTCGAGCCGCCCCCGGGCCGGGTCCGGACAGCTTGCCGCGGGACGCTTTGCTCTGCACACCAATACGCGCCGTGCGTATCGGCGGGCGTGGTGCGTATTCGTGTGCAGAGCAGGGCCGCCGCGGGGGTGCGTATTGGTGTGCAGAGCAGGGCCGCCGCGGGGGTGCGCATTGGTGTGCAGAGCAAGGCGCCGCCGTGGTGCGTATTGGTGTGCAGAGCAAAGCCGCTGCCGCGGTGCGTATTCTGTGTGCAGAGCAAAGTCGGCTGCGGGCAAGGTTGGGCGGCGCCGCGGCCAGGCAGAACACCTGCCGACACTCGGCCGGCTGGGGGCGCGGCCGGGCGAGCGGAGCCGGGTTCAGCCGCGTGGCGGCAGCGGGGCGACGGTGGCCTCGTACTCCCTGGCCAGGCCGTCGATCAGGGCGTCGAGGCCGAGCGCGAACGCGCCCTCGTCGACGCTGTGCTGGTGCTCGGCCAGGCGGTGGGCCTGGGACAGGTGCGGGTAGTGGGCCGCGTACAGCTCCGGGTCCTCGACGAAGCCGCGGGCGAACGAGCCCAGCGACGAGCCCGCGACCAGGTAGCGCATGACCGCGCCGATGTGGGTGGCGCGGGCCGGCGGCCAGCCCGCCTTGACCAGCGCGCCGTACACCGCGTCGGCCATGTGCAGTGCGGCCGGGCGGCGGCCGGGACCCTGGGCCAGGAACGGGACGATGTTCGGGTGCGCGGTGAGCGCCGCCCGGTAGGAGCGCGCCCACAGCTTCAGCGCCTCGCGCCAGTCGTGGGTGGCGAAGAACGACACGTCCACGCCCGCGATGATCGCGTCGGCGACGGCGTCCAGGATGTCGTCCTTGGTGGCGAAGTGGTTGTACAGCGACGGCCCGCGTACGCCCAGCTCGGCGGCCAGGCGGCGGGTGGAGAAGGCGGCCAGCCCGTCGGCGTCGATCATCGCGGCGGCCGTCTCGACGATGCGCTGCCGGCTCAGCAGGGCCTGGCTCGGCCGGGGCATGTGCGGGTCTCCCTCTGTCGTCACTCGTCCGAAACTCTGCCATAACAGGGTCTGGACGCGATAAAACTTTCACCGCTAGTTTATTGGCGTGGACATGACACTGTCGCCGGAACACGCCGCGCTGCGGCGGCTGGCCGCCGAGTTCGTCGACCGCGAGGTCGTCCCGCACACGGCCGAGTGGGACCGGCGCGAGAGCGTCGACCGCACCGTGGTCAAGCAGCTCGGCGAGCTGGGTTTGCTCGGCCTGACCGTCGCCGAGGAGCACGGCGGCAGCGGCGGCGACCACCTGGCGTACTGCCTGGTGCTGGAGGAGCTGGGCCGGGGCGACTCGTCCGTGCGCGGGCTGGTGTCGGTCTCGCTGGGCCTGGTCGCCAAGCCCGTTGCGGCGTACGGCACCGACGCGCAGCGCGCCCGCTGGCTGCCTGGCCTGTGCGGCGGCGACCTGCTGGGCTGCTTCGCACTCACCGAGCCGGGCACCGGCTCCGACGCGGCGTCGCTGACCACCCGCGCCGAGCGGGACGGCGACGGCTGGCGGCTGACCGGCTCGAAGCTCTTCATCACCAACGGCACCTGGGCCGACGTGGCGCTGGTGTTCGCGCGCACCGGCGAGCCGGGGCCACGTGGCATCACCGCGTTCCTGGTGCCCACGGATGCGCCGGGGCTGACCCGGCGGGAGATCCACGGCAAGCTCGGGCTGCGCGGCCAGCCGACCGCGGAGCTGGTCTTCGACGGGGTGCGGGTGGGCGCCGACGCCGTGCTCGGCGCGGAGGGGCGGGGGTTCCACCTGGCCATGTCGACGCTGGACAAGGGCCGGATGTCGGTCGCCGCCGGCTGCGTCGGCATCGTGCAGGGCTGCCTGGACGCGGCGGTGGCGTACGCCAAGCAGCGCACCCAGTTCGGCAAGCCGATCGCGGCGTACCAGCTGGTCCAGCAGTTGCTCGCGGAGATCGCGGTGGACGCCGCGGCGGCCCGGCTGCTGGTGTGGCGGGTCGCCGACCTGATCGACCGCGGGCAGCCGTTCGCGACCGAGGCGTCCATGGCGAAGCTGTTCGCCAGCGAGGCCGCGGTGCGCGCGGCGAACAAGGGCCTGCAGGTGTTCGGCGGGTACGGCTACATCGACGAGTACCCGGTCGGCAAGTACCTGCGCGACGCGCGGGTGACCACCCTCTACGAGGGCACCAGCCAGATCCAGCAACTCCTGATAGGCCGCGCCCTGACCGGCGTGAACGCCTTCTGACCGGTGACACGTTAAGAAGGGCACCTTCTTCTACCCATAGCGTTAAGAAGGTGCCCTTCCTTTCCTGAAAGGAAGAGAGCATGGGGAACAGGTTCGGCGGGCGGGTCGCGATCGTGACCGGGGGCGCGCAGGGGATCGGGGCGGCGACCGCGAAGCGGCTGGCCGGCGAGGGCGCGACCGTCGCGGTGGTGGATCTGAGCGTGGAGCGCAGCGAGGCGCTGGCGAAGGAGATCACGGCGGCGGGCGGGACGGCGGCCGGGTACGGCTGCGACGTCACCGACGAGGCGGCGGTGCATGCGATGACCGAGCGGGTGGTGGCCGAGCACGGGCGGCTGGACATCCTGGTGAACAACGCCGGGATCACCCGGGACGACCTGCTGTTCAAGATGAGCGCCGCGGACTGGCACGCGGTGCTGAACACCAACCTGACCAGCATGTTCTACTGCGTCCAGGCGGCGCAGAAGCACATGGTGCCGGCGAAGTACGGCAAGATCGTGAGCCTGAGCAGCCGGTCCGCGCTGGGTAACCGGGGGCAGGCCAACTACGCCGCGGCCAAGGCGGGCGTGCAGGGGCTGACCGCGACGCTGGCCATCGAGCTGGGCCCGTTCAACATCTGCGTCAACGCGGTCGCGCCCGGCTACGTGGCCACCGCGATGACCGCGGCGACCGCGGAGCGGGTCGGCTCGACCGCGCAGGCGCACCAGCAGTGGGCCTCCGAGCACACGCCGCTGCGCCGGGTCGCCCAGCCCGCGGAGATCGCCTCGGTCATCGCGTTCCTGGCCAGCGACGACGCCTCCTTCGTCACCGGGCAGACCCTCTACGTCAACGGCGGCGCCCGCTGAGCCGTCCGGCTCGCCGAACACCGAAAGGACCACAGTGGACTTCTCGCTGAGCGACGAGGAGCGGGCGATCCGCGACACCGCCCGCGCGTTCATCCGCAAGGAGGTCGTGCCGCTGGAGCACGAGCTGCTGCGCCGCGAACGGGCCGGGCAGCCCGGCATCGAGCGCTCCGAGCTGCGCGAGCTGCAGCTCAAGGCGCGCGCGTTCGGCTTCTGGGGCCTGGCCACCCCCGAGGAGTACGGCGGGATGGACCTGCCCGCCGTCATGCAGTCGCTGATCTGGACCGAGGTCGGGCACACGCTGGTGCCGTTCCGGTTCGGCGGCGAGGCCGACAACATCCTGTTCCACGCCGACGCGGCGCAGCGGGCGGAGTACCTGCTGCCCACCATCGAGGGCGAGCGGGTGTCCTGCTTCGCCATCACCGAGCCGGGCGCCGGCTCCGACGCGGCGAACATCAAGTTCAGCGCCCGCCGCGACGGCGACGACTGGATCCTCAGCGGCGAGAAGACCTTCATCACCAACGGCAACGACGCCGACTTCGCGATCGTCGTCGCGGTGACCGACAAGGACAAGGGGGTACGCGGCGGCGGCACCACCGCGTTCCTGGTCGACCGGGCGATGGGGTGGCGCTCGGAGCCGATCGCCACCATGGGCCCGGCGACCCCGGCCTCGCTGGTCTTCGACGACGTGCGGGTGCCGTCCCGCAACATCCTCGGCGAGCCGGGCCAGGGCTTCGAGCTGGGCATGAAGTGGATCGGCAAGGGCCGCTACATCATCCCGTCGCACGCCCTCGGCGTCGGCGAGCGGGCGCTGCAGATGGCCGTCGACTACGCGAACACCCGGCACACGTTCGGCCGCCCGATCGCCGACTACCAGGCGATCCAGTGGATGATCGCGGATTCGGAGACCGAGCTGGAGGCGGCCCGCTGGCTGGTGCTGCGGGCCGCGTGGACGGTGGACCAGGGCATGGACCCGCGCCACGCGTCGTCGATGGCGAAGCTCTACGGCGCCAACATGATCAACACCCTGGTGGACAAGGTCATGCAGATCCACGGCGGCATGGGCTACACCCGCGAGCTGCCGGTGGAGCGGTGGTACCGCCAGATGCGGCTGCTGCGCATCTACGAGGGCACCGACGAGATGCAGCGCCTGATCATCTCGCGGGACCTGCTGCGCGGGTACACGAAGATAGGCGGGCACCTGGCATGAGGGTGTTCACCTGCGCGCAGGAACTGGCCGCCGCCGTCGGCCAGTGCATCGGGCCCGGCCCCTGGCAGCGGGTGGACCAGGCGCGGCTCGACGCGTTCGCCGACGCGACCGGCGAGCCGCGCTGCGCAGGGCTGGGCGCGGCGGCGCCCGGCTGGCTCACCCTGTCCCTGCTGCCGATGCTGGTCCGCGACGTGTACCGGTTCGACAACGTGCGGCTGGGCGTCGACTACGGGGTCAACCGGGTGCGCTTCCCGGCCCCCGTCCCGGTGGGCGCCGCGGTGCGGCTGCTCGCCCGTATCGCCGAGGTCGAACCCGTCACCGACGGGGAGCGGGCCGGGGGAGTGCAACTGGTCGCCCAGCTGACCGTTCGTGCGGACGGCCAGGACAAACCGTGCTGCGTCGCCGAGACGGTCAGCCGCATCTACTTCGAGGAGGAGCCGTGAGCACGCTTTCCCTGGCCGCCGTGCTGGCCGAGGCGGCCCGCCGCCGGCCGGACAAGGTCGCCGTCATCGACGCGTTCGGCCGCGAGACCTACGCCGACCTGTGGCGCCAGGCGCTCGCCTACGCCGCGGGCCTGCGCGAGCTGGGCGTCCAGCCGGGCGACCCGGTCGCGCTGGTCGCGCCCAACGTGACCGACTTCCCGCGCGCCTACTACGGCATCCTCGCCGCGGGCGGCGTCGTGGTCCCGGTGCACCTGCTGCTCACCCCGAGCGAGGCGGCGTACGTGCTGCGCGACAGCGGCGCGAAACTAGTCGTGTGCCACAGCGGCATGCTCGCGCTGGGCGCGCCGGCCGCCGCCGAGGCGGGCATCCCCGTGGTCAGCGTCGGGCCGCGCCCCGACCTGGACGCCGGTGGCACCGGCCCGGCCCGGCTGGAGCAGCTCAGCGCGCAGGTCGCGCCGCTGCGCTCGTACGTCACCCGGGAGCCGAACGACCCGGCGGTCGTCTTCTACACCAGCGGGACCACCGGACGGCCGAAGGGCGCCGTGCTGACCCACCTCAACATGGTGCTGAACGCGACCGTCAACAGCTTCGACGCCAACGACGCCCGCGCCACCGACGTGGCGCTGGGCTGCCTGCCGCTGTTCCACACATTCGGGCAGACCGTCGGCATGAACGGCGCGTTCCGGCTCGGCGCGACCCTGGTGCTGCTGGCCCGGTTCACCGGCGAGGCGGCGCTGGAGCTGATGGTGCGGGAGAAGGTGGACGTCTTCCACGGCGTACCCACCATGTATGTGGCCCTGCTCGAAGCCGCCGCGGGCCGCACCGACCTGCCGAAGCTGCGGCTGTGCATCTCCGGCGGGGCGTCGCTGCCGGTCGCGGTGCTGGAACGCTTCAACGCCGCGTTCGACACCACGATCTACGAGGGCTACGGCCTGTCCGAGACCTCGCCGACCGCGACCACCAACCAGCCGCACTTCGGCGTGCGCGCCGGCACCGTCGGCCACCCGATCTGGGGCGTCGAGGTCGAGATCGCCCGCGCCGAGGTCGACGACCGCATCGAGCTGCTCGACACCGGCGAGCTGGGCGAGATCGTCATCCGCGGCCACAACGTCTTCGCGGGCTACCTCAACAACCCCGAGGCGACCGCGCAGGCCGTGGTCGACGGCTGGTTCCGCACCGGTGACCTGGGCACCAAGGACGCCGACGGCTTCGTCTCCATCGTGGACCGCAAGAAGGACATCGTCATCCGCGGCGGCTTCAACGTGTATCCGCGCGAGGTCGAGGAGGTCCTCGCCCGCCACCCCGCGATCGAGCTGGTCTCGGTCATCGGCGTCCCCGACGACACCCACGGCGAGGAGATCTGCGCCGTGGTCGTGCTGCGCCCCGAGGCCGGCCCGGTCACCGAGCAGGCCGTCATCGACTGGTGCCGCGACCAGCTCGGCAAGCACAAGTACCCCCGCCAGGTCCGCTTCCTCGACGAGCTGCCCATGGGCCCCAGCCACAAGGTCCTCAAGCGCGAGCTCCGCCGCCTGCTGTCCGAATGAAAGGAAGGGCACCTTCTTAACCGCATAGGTATAGGAAGGTGCCCTTCCTAACTCTCTTCGCCTAGGGTTCCAACTTCGGCGGTGCCGCTTCCCGTGTAGGTGGGTCGGAAGGTCGGACCTATGGACGGGGAGGTGACGGGTTGGCGGACGACGAAGGATTCCGCGAGTTCGTGCACGCGCGACTGGCCAGGCTGTCCCGGGTGGCGTACCTGCTGACCGGCGAGCATCACGCGGCGGAGGACCTGCTGCAGAACACGCTGGTCAGGCTGGCGTCACGGTGGCAGAAGGTGTCCCGCACGGGCGTGCCGGACGCGTACGTGCGCAAGGTGATGTACCACGAGCACGTGTCGGCGTGGCGGCGCAGCCGTCACCTGCGGGTCGAGCTGACCACGGCGGAGCCGCCCGAGCGGGGCGCCGGGCCGGACATGGCCGCCGAGACCGTACGCCGGCTGCTGCTGGAGCAGGCGCTGGCCAAGCTCACCCGCAAGCAGCGCGCGGTGATCGTGCTGCGCTTCTTCGAGGACCTGTCCGAGGCCGACGCCGCCGAGGCGCTCGGCGTCTCCGTCGGCACGATCAAGAGCCAGACCTCGCACGCGCTGATGCGGCTGCGCCAGCTGGCCCCGGAGCTGCACGTACTGATCAAGGAGCCGAGCGGGGTGGCGGCATGACCGATCTGAGGCAACTGCTGTCCGACATCGGGGACCGGGCCGGGCATTACGACGTGACCGAGCGGGCGCTGACCGTCAGCCGCCGGAACCGGCAGCGGCGGACGGCAGTCGGCACGACCGCGGCCGCGCTGACGGTCGTCGCGGTCGCGGGCTGGAGCCTGTGGCCTGGTGGCGGGTCCGGGGCGGGTCCCGGCGTCAACCCGGCGGCCTCCGCGTCGCCGTCGCCGTCGGCGGCCGCCGCGCCGGCGCTACCCGCATCGTGCCGGGTGGACCGGCTGCCACTGCCCGACGGGCTCACCAGCGGCGCGGCCAACGCGGTCGACCCGACCGGCCGGTACGTGATCGGCTCGGCGGGCGTCGACGGCAGCGCGATCAAGGAGCACCTGCTCCTCTGGGACGGCGACGAGGTGCGCCGGCTGAAGCTGACCGGGCAGCACCAGCGGCTGCGCGCCGTCAACTCCGCCGGCACCGTGCTGGCGGCGACGGTGCTCAACCAGCGGGAGCAGTCGGTCTGGGTGTACCGCGACGGCAAGTTCACCAGGCTGCAGGGCGGCGAGGCCGACGCGGTCGACATGAACGAGAGCGGCGTGGTGATCGGCACCGAGATCATCCGCGGGCGGAACGGCAAGGACGGTTCGGCCCACCCGGTGCGCTGGCGTACGCCCACCTCGCTGATGGAGCGGCTGCCGCTGCCTCCCGGTGACTGGCCCGGCGGCGTGACCGTGTCGGGCATCGACGACGACGGCACGATCATCATGAACGCGAGCCGTGGCCGCGAGGCATGGCATGCGTTCGCGCTGCGCCCGGACGGCACCTGGCAGACGCTGACGGCGTCGGTGACCGTGGACGGCCTCACCGCCGCCGCGCCCCAGGCCGTCGCCATCCGGGGCGGCTGGGTCACCGGCGTGGCCCGGCTGCCGCAGATCGCGCCGTCGACGCAGTCGCGCCTGGTCGACGTCCTGTGGAACCTGCGTACCGGTGAGGTCGGCGTGCTGCCCCGGGGTGGGATCGCCGCCGTCGTCAACGCACACGGCTGGACCGTGTCCTGGCTCGGCGGGCCGCGCCTGAACTCGGCAACCGGGGCACAGCTGACGCTGCCGGCGGCGCCCGAGCAGACGGCCGACTTCCCCACCTACCTCAGTGGCCTGAGCGACGACGGCCGGGTGCTGATCGGCCTGCAGCAGCTGAACTACGACCCGGATCTGGTGCCGCTGCGCTGGCGCTGCTCCTGACCCGGCCGAGCCGCCCTGACGTGCGCGAAGGCACACGTCAGGGCGGCTTGACACGGTCCCGGGGGCTGTGGTCGGGTCGGGGGATGCGACGCCTGGTGCTCTGGGACATCGACCGTACGCTGATCGACGGCGGGCGGGTCGGCCGGGACGTGTTCGTCGCGGCGTACCTGGCGGCCACGGGCAGCGCGCCGGAGCGGCTGCCGGAGTTCGGCGGGCGCACCGACCACTGGCTGTTCACCACGGCGCTGGCGTGGCACGGCCGCGAGGCCTCGCCGGAGCTGGTCGCGGAGTTCTTCACGCACCTGGCCGAGCACACCCGAGCGCACCGGCCGCAGCTGGTGGCGCGCGGCGCGGCGCTGGCCGGGGCGGCGCAGGCGCTGGCCGCGTTCGGCGGGCAGGACGGCGTCGTGCAGTCGGTCGTCACGGGCAACATCCGCCAGGCGGCGTACGAGAAGCTGGCCGCGTTCGGCCTGCTGGACCCGATCGACCTGGAGGTCGGCGGGTACGGCTGTGACGACGGCGTGCGCTCGGTGCTGGTGCGCCTGGCGCACGAGCGGGCGCAGGCCAAGTACGCGGCGGCCCTGCCCGCGCGGCAGGTGGTGGTGATCGGGGACACCCCGCACGACATCGAGGCGGCCCGCGCCAACGGGGCGGTCGCGATCGGCGTCGCCACCGGCTTCAGCAGCGCCGAGGAGCTGGCCGACGCGGGCGCGGACGCGGTGCTGCCGTCCCTGGCGGACACGGCCGCGGTGCTGCGGGCGGCGCTGGCGTAGGCGGGCGGGTTGCGGTGGGCGGGCTCGGCCGGGTCGTATCCGGTTCGACAGGCACCGCCCCGGCCAGCATGATCGCAGGCATGACGCGAACCGACATGCCGTCCAGCTGGGACGAGCGGGCCACCCTGACCACCTTCCTCGACTACACCCGCGCCACCGTGCGGGCCAAGTGCGAGGGCATCTCCGACGCGGACGCGCGCAAGGCGCCGCTGCCCGACTCGCCCCTGATGACCGTGGCCGGGCTGGTCAACCACGTGCGCTGGGTGGAGTACTGGTGGATCCAGGTGATGCTGCTGGGCGAGGAGGACACCGCCGCCCCGTGGACGCAGGAGGACCCGGACCGCGAGTTCACCGTCGCCCTGGACTTCCCGATCGCGCAGCTGCTCGACGAGTACGACGCGCAGAGCGCCCGCTACCGCGAGCTGGTCGCCTCGCTCGACCTGGACACGATGTCGAAGCGGAACGTGCGCAGCACCGACGCGCCGGTGACCCTGCGCTGGGTCCTGTTCCACCTCATCGAGGAGATCGCCCGCCACAACGGCCACCTCGACGTGGTGCGCGAACTCGTCGATGGCACCAAGGGTGCCTGAGCTGCCCTGATATGCACCTCCGGCGTGCCCGGCGCGCGTAGCGTGGACCAGGGCGCGTCGGGGGGAGACGTCATGGATCTGCTGCTGACCGGCAAGGTCGCGGTGGTCACCGGGGCCAGCAAGGGCATCGGCCTGGCGGTGGTCAGGGCGCTGGTGGGCGAGGGCGCGACCGTGGTCGCGGCAGCCCGGGACACCGGCGGTGAGCTGGCCGGGCTGGCCGCCGCGGGTCCGGTGCGCACGGTGGCGGTCGACCTCACCGACCCGGCCGGGCCGCAGCGCCTGATCGACGAGGCGGTCGCCGCGCACGGCGGGCTGGACGTGCTGGTCAACAACGTCGGTGCGGTCAAGCCCCGGCTCGGCGGGTTCGGGTCGGTGACCGACGAGGACTGGCTGTGGTCGCTGACCGTGAACCTGCTGTCCGCGGTCCGCACCACCCGGGCCGCCCTGCCGCACCTGCTGGCCCGGGGCGCGGGCAGCATCGTGACGGTCAGCTCGATCAACGCGTTCCTGCCCGACCCGCTGATCATCGACTACACCGCGTCGAAGGCGGCGCTGACCAACTTCTCCAAGGCGCTGTCCAAGGAGGTCGGGCCGAAGGGGATCCGGGTAAACACGGTCAGCCCGGGTCCGGTGCGCACGCCGCTGTGGGTCGGCGCCGACGGCGTCGCGAAGAGCTTCGGCGCGGCCGGCGGGGTGTCCGCCGAGGACGTGGCCAAGCAGGTCGCGGGGCTGGCCGCCACGGGCCGGTTCACCGAGCCCGAGGAGGTCGCCGACCTGGTGGTGCTGCTGGCCGGCGGCCGGGCGGGCAACGTGACCGGCGCCGACTTCGTCATCGACGGCGGCACGATCACGACGCTCTGACCCGGACCTGAGGGTGCATGCCGTGCCGGGCGTCGTTCGGATCGTGCGGCACCGTCAGGACAGCTGACCGCACCGGAGGGTGCCTGCCGCCGTGCGTCAACTTCTGGGTTGTCCGGACAACCCAGAAGTTGACGCTGGATTTCGTACACCTGTCGGCGCGGTCAGGCGGCGGCTTCCGCC